>DAIRSJ010000005.1:0-33284 GCA_036804445.1 Candidatus Egerieousia sp. | reverse complement strand
GGATTAAGATATTAAGGGGATTATTTTCCGGATATTAAGAGATTATAATATGAGATATTTTACCGGCGCAAAAAGTTTAAGGACGATTGCAATAGTTTTTGCACTCGTGTGTATTCCTTTGGTTTCCAGGGCGCAATATGATATTGACCAGTTTTTTTATAAGGGACGCGAGCTTTTGATTGACGGCAAGTATTCCTCCGCGATAGATAATTTTAATATCCTTGTCCGTTTGGACAGCACGCTTTATGATGCCTATTTTTTCCGCGGAATAGCAAAGTATAATCTTGGAGATTTTGCCGGTGCGGAGAAAGATTTTGACAAGTCATTAAAGTTAAACCCAATCTATACCCCCGCATATCATTATAGAGCCATAACATTAAGCAGGACAGGTAAATATGAGCTTGCACTAAAAGATTTGGCGGAGGCGGTAGATTTGCGTCCAAGCTATACGGGTCTCTACTTTAGCAGAGGTGTTACATATTTTCTTTCTCAACAATTTGAGAAGGCAATTTCTGATTTTAACAGATTCATAAAGGCGGAGCCAAAAGAGGCTGATGCTTATCTGAACAGAGGGGCGTCATATCTCTTTTTAGGCGATACTACAAAAGCTCTAAATGATTATAATACAGCGATTAATCTAAACATGTTTGATCCGGAAGGTTACGTCCGACGTTCCAGAATCTATTCAATGACGGGAAAGCAGGATGATGCAATAAAAGATTTGAACAAGGCAATTTCTCTTGACTCAACAAATACATTTGCATATTTCAACAGAGCTCTGATTAAGTTTGAAAGAAAGGATATCAGGGGTGCGCTTGGAGATTTAAATAAAGTTTTGCAGGAGGAGCCGGGCAATGCGCTGACACTTTACAATAGAGCTATAATTAGGTCACAGATAGGTGATTACAATAATGCTGCAGATGATTATGACAGAGTAATTGCAGTGAATCCAAATAACGTGCTTGCATACTTTAACAGGGCGGGAGTCTACCTTGCGCTGCACAGATATAGAGATGCTATGAATGATTATTCGCAGGCAATCAATCTCTATCCCGATTTTGCAAAGGCTTATATGAACCGCGCGTACGCAAAGGCTCAGCTGGGCCAGTATAACTCTGCAAGACAGGATGAAAGGATAGCCAATGCAAAAGTCATGGAGTATCGTTATAAAACTCGCGACAGTACCGGGTATAGAAATTTTGCGGATACTACAAAGAAGTTTGACCAGCTGATTGCGCTTGATACGGATTTTGCAAAGAAGGATTTTTCCAATAACGAGCTGTTGCAATACCGAGACGTGGACATAAGACTTAAGCCTCTTTACAAGTTTAATATAGTTGAAAAGCAGAAGGTTGCAATGGCGCTGGAACGCAGATATGAGAATCCAAAGATGATAGCGTTTGAATATTCAGCCGCAATTCCTGTTGAGATGACGCCAATAAAGCAGACCAGTAAGGATGAAAAATCTATCAGCACAAATAATTTTGAGAAAGAGATCAGGGAAAAAATTTCTGCGCTATCGGAGGGGAGCGGAAAGAAAAATGATGTATCTGTCGGGAGACTGATGTTTAGTCAGGCTTTGATTGCAGGTTACAACAACCACTTCAACGAGGCGTTGGCGGATTATGATAAGGCCATTGAAAATGAGCCGGATCAGACGTTCTACTATATAAACCGCGGCGCGCTGCAGGCAGAGATGATAGACTTTATTTCCTCCATGGAGACAAATGTTCAGGTGCTTACACTGGATAATTCCAGGACCGCAAGAGCCAGAGTACAAGATAGATATGCAAATTATGATTATACTCCCGCAATTCATGATATGGTTAAGGCGGCGCAGTTGATGCCGGAGTTTCCGTATACTTACTACAACCTGGGAAATCTTTACTGTCTGTCAAGTGACCTTCCTGAATCTATACAACAATACACCAAGGCAATTCAACTTTATCCGTTAATGGGGGAGGCTTATTATAACCGCGGACTTGTCCTTATATTCTTAAAAGACAAAGAGAAAGGCTGTCTGGATTTGTCAAAGGCCGGAGAACTTGGCATTCAGGATGCGTACGGCGTCATAAGCAAGTACTGCACAAAGAAGTAATTCAATTGCAATTTATTTTGCATCACATTGCAGTTCAGAAACAGGATTATTTTTTCCTGTTTTTCTTCATTTTTTTTATGACGTTAACCGTTCTGACCGTTGCCTCATCCGTTGCAATGTCGTGTATTGCAAGGAAAGTAAGAATTGCACAGACAATTGGGAATACGGCAGTTATGGGAAACCTTGTCCCGGCCGGTCTGGTAAAGAAACTATACCCAAGCCAGCACTGGAATGCCAGCAATATTACGGCATTAAAGATTGAAAATCTTACTTGAAGCATTCTGTGATGAACAAGAAATAATGAGACAAAAGAGATTGCTGTTGTCGCAATCAGCAAAATTAAAAACGGTGCATAGCCTGTAATCACAGAACTGAAGTACATTATGCATAGCAAAATGACCACCGCAAGTATAAGTCCGAATTGATTCCCGTGCTTCATAACGCCGCAAAAGTAGGCAAAAAATGTTATCTTTGAGACTGTTTATAAAGAATAAACAAACACATTAATTAGAATATAAAATAAAGAATTATGGATAGTATAGCGGCATCGGAGCTAATGCTTAATGCAGACGGTTCCATTTATCACATTCATCTTAAACCGTCACAACTTGCGGATACTGTATTGCTTGTTGGTGATCCCGGAAGAGTTAGAATGATTTCCAAGTATATGACCAATATAGAATTCACAAATCAAAATCGTGAATTTATCTCAACGACAGGTACATACAAAAATAAAAGAATAACGGTGCTTTCCACGGGTATCGGAACCGACAATATAGATATTGTCATGAATGAACTTGATGCCGTTGCAAACATAGATTTCAATACAAGGCAGGTTAAAGAGAAAAAACGCTCTCTTACACTTTTGAGAATCGGAACCAGCGGAGCATTACAGCCGGACATTCCTCTTGGCTCATATGTATTTTCCCACATATCAATTGGTTGTGACGGCCTTTTGAATTGGTATGCAAACAGGGAGAATGTTACGGAACGTGATATGGAGGAGGCTCTTATTCAGCACATGGATTGGAATAAATATCTTGCACGTCCTTATTTTGTGAAGAATTCTCTGGAACTTATTGATATGTTTAAAGATAGAACTATAAAGGGAATGACTATTTCAGCTCCGGGATTTTTTGGGCCTCAGGGAAGAGTCTTAAGACTCCCGATAGTTATGCCGGAGATGAACAAAAAATTTGAGTCATTTAATTTTGACGGATATAGAGTAACTAATTATGAGATGGAGGGTTCCGCAATTGCTGGATTTGCAAAACAGATGGGGCACAAAGCCGGCACCGTTTGCTGTATTATTGCAAACCGCTACAGGAAAGAGGCTATAACAGATTATGAACCCTATATAGACAAGTTAATAAAACTTGTACTTGACACTCTTGTAAAGTGAACTTAAAATAAAGACCGGTTAATCAAATGATTGACCGGTCTTAGAGCGGGACACGAGATTCGAACTCGCGACCCTCAGCTTGGGAAGCTGATGCTCTACCAACTGAGCTAGCCCCGCATGCGGGGACAAAATTATAAACTATTTTTTGATTTGCAATACAGATGAGTTTAAGCTGGTACATTGCCGGGCGGCTGGGCAAAAAAGAGAACAGACACAACAGGCTTAGCGGCATTAGCAATGTTATTGCCTCCGTGTCCGTTGCTATCAGCGTGATAACCATTATTATTGCAGTCTCCGTTTCCGGCGGATTCCGCAAAGAACTGATAAATAATGCAATAGGTTTTACCGGGGATTTGGTTGTAACTCCTCCGGGGCTGGAAAGCAACTCGGATAATAATGCAGAACTTTATTCTATAAAACCGTTGCCTTGCGTAATAAATAAAATTGCCGCGTTGCCATTTGTTAAGGCCGTGCAGGGAACTGCTTATCGTCCCGGTCTTATTAAAACAGACGACCAAATTCAGGGGGTGGTTTTAAAGGGGGTTGACTCCACTTATGACTGGACCTTTTTCAAAAGTACCATGCTGCAGGGGAAACTGCCTGTCAAGGATAGTGATGAAGTGATGATTTCCAAGAGGTTGGCGGATATGCTGTTGTTAAAGGCGGGGGAGAAGATGACAATGTATTTTATCGGGGATGCAATACAAGTCAGAAGATTTAAAATATCCGGAATTTATTCTGCGCAGCTGGAAGATTATGATAAGTTGTACGTTCTTGCAAATACAAAAACCGTGAGGGAGCTTAACGGCTGGACAAATGGAGAGGTTAGTACTTATGAGATTCTTTTTAAAGAGCACAGTGAAGATTTGCTGCAGCAGAGAAAAGATGCGGTCATTAAAACAATATATGATAATTTGAAAGACGGAGACAATGCAGTATCTGTCACGAGTGTAAAAGATAATATGTTTACACTTTTTGACTGGTTGCATCTTCTTGATTTAAACGTATTTATAATTTTGGTTCTGATGATTGTGGTGGCCGGCTTTAATATGGTATCCGGCATTCTGATAATCTTGTTTGAGAATATTTCTCACATAGGACTGTTTAAGGCAATGGGAATGAAGGATAAAAATATTGCCGGGATTTTTCTGGCAAAGACATCTCTTATTGTTCTTAAAGGGTTGATGTGGGGCACTTTATTAGGTGCGGGTTTGTGCTGGGCTCAGTGGAAATACAAAATAATTTCTCTTAACCCCGATAATTATTTTGTAAAATTTGTTCCTATTCATTTGACTGTCGGCACGGTTGTAATCATTGATGTTATATGTTTTGCGGCCATCATGCTAATTTTAATGATTCCATGCAGATTTATTTCCAAGATTTCTCCCGCCAAAACGTTGATGGTTAAATAACTGCTCAAAACTTTACTCTACAACCGTACGTTTGTAATAATCATACTGCTGCATTACTATTCTTACGTGCCTGACCATAGTGCGTCCGCTAAAAGAGCCAACGTTAACTCCTTCATTGCTGTACCCGCCTCTCATCAGAGGAAGAATTTCTGAAATGTCCGACCAGCTGCGCGGATCTTTTCCCTCGCTTTTTGCAACGGCCATACATTGGGACATGCGGCCGTCTCCGGCGTTGTAAGCTGCTAATGTAATTTGCACCAAATCAGCCCCTTTAATGCCTTTTGCTGCATATATTCCGTAGAGCCTTCCAAGCACGCGGGTACCGGCTTTTATATTCATCTCAGGATTATAAACGTTGCTAACTCCGTGCTTTCTTGCAGTGCTCTCTTTAACCTGCATCAGACCTACGGCACCGCCGGAAGAAATTACATGCGGATTAAATTTTGACTCCTGGTAAATTAATGCTGAGACAAGTCTCCAATCCCATCCGATCTCCCTGCTGTATTTTTTAACCATGCCGTCATAAGGGGAAATTTGATACCTGGTCATTGGAGCCATCATGTTGTCGTATTTGCCGGTGCGCCTGAAAACAGAATGTTTCTGATGATATTTTTCATCCAGACGCTTGTATTCATAAGTCTGTTTAAAATGTGAAAACCAGAAATTTACGGCATCTATGATTTTTTCGTTTTCATATCCGGAGGCACATACAACTTCAAAATCGTCACGGTCCGTATTGTTAACCGGAAGGCTGGTAATAATATCATCTGCATAAGCGCTCGGGATAGAGTCACCGCTGTCGTTGAATACAATAACATCAATAGATCCGTCGCTCAAATCTCTCCAAATAGAATCTGAATTTGGACTAACACTCATATTTACAGTGCATTGTTGCTGCCTATTAAATGCGGAAACCATCTCATAAGCATATCTTATGGATGGTCTTCCCGTGTTTATTTTGCTGTCAATCACAATGGTACAGTTGATAGTGTCTCCCATCAGCATTTTTGGAGAAATGGAGATGTCATGGTTCTGAATCAGCTTCCATTTTGGCAAAAAAATAATCAGCAGGATAATAAGAAAAGCTACGCTCACACGTACCAGATTTTTACGCCTGACGCTCAGCTTCTCAAATCTTTTGACAAGCTCGTTATCTTCATATATGTCTTTAATCTGCCTCACGACAGTTGTCTAATCCGCTTTGTGCGGAGAACGTTATTTTATATAAAACGGCCAGAATAACCCGAATTTAAGGGCTGACTGAGGCCGCAAATATCTGTACGCAGAGAAGTAATCGCTGTTAAGCCAGCCCATTGCGGCATTCTCATATTTGACAAAGAAACATGCACGTTTCCATTGCAGGTTTATGAAAGGATCAATGTAGGGGCATGCGCCGGTCTTGTAATCTGTTTGATTATAGAACATTCCGAGAGCGGGCGAATAGGCTTGGGCGTAATACTTTGTATAATATGTTACGTTGGCTCCTATCTGAACGTTAAGAACATTTTTGACAGCATAGAACTGAACGTAGTATCTTACATTCAGAGCCAATTTAGGAAGGGGCAAAACTTTATCATTTGAAGATATCTGGAATAAAACTTTATTGTCAAAGTGGAATATTCCCGCTTTGAAATTCTTGGATATATAGCCGTTTATGACGCTCATTGCAGAAACGTTCTGTTGCGGCACGCCAAGAGTGTCCAGATAAATATTATTGTTAAGAAGAGCATATCCAAATGATGCCTCTAAATTCCAGTGAGGAATTTGAAGCAGCGCCTCTAATTTGGTTTCTGAAATTTTATTAAAATTATTGTTCCACTTATAGTGATTGGAGTAGTAGTTATCGTAATAATAACTCGGGCTCTTCAACGAATTGTGGAATTTTGCCGTAAAGTGAATGCCGTCTTTCACAGCCCATGATGAAAATTTCATCATGGCGTCAACGGTGTAATTGCCTTTGTAATAGCCGGCAAAGTCAATTTTGCCTAACGCATTCCATAAGAAGTATTTTCTGAATTTCCCCTCCGCGCCAAAATATACGTATAAATCATTCTCATTTGTAGTCTTATGACCGGTCAGGAAATAATCCTGTTTAAATCCGTATATCTTAAGCAGCTGATGACCAATACCTCCATTTACATTTGAGACTATTGCATCTTTGCTCCATGGCTGCATTTTAATAAAAAAGCGGTTCTCCAATTTTCTTACTCTAACGGAGTCAAAAGTAGCGGTAGGGTTTACGTAGAATCTGTTATTATAAAGTGAACGTCCTATTGAATCGGTAGTTGCAATAGCATCAGTGTAACTTCTTGAATATGTGGAAAATTCTCCGTAATGTCCAAAGTAGGTAATGGTCCCTTCTCCTGTCTTAAGGGTGTCGGTCTTATGTCCGAGAGAATCTCTTTTTGCAAAAAGATTTATTGGCACTCCGTAAGTATGAGTAATGAAAAAAGTGTTTCTTCTCAGTACAGATGATGCGTCGGAAAGATAGACCGGGATTGTCTTTGCATCAATGGTGGTATCCGTAACCATCGTGATATCAGAGACTCCTCCGTTCTCATTTCTCTTTAGCCTGCTGAATATGTAGCCGCCTTGCGCCACGTATCTTTTTCCAAGGTAATTACCTGTAAGCGTGAAGGTTCTGAAGTCGGTTTTTTCATTGGTGAGTATTCCGTTTGTACCAAATCTCTGATACATAACATTGAAATTGAAAGAGGGAGTGAAGTTTTGCGTATGCATGAATTTTATGTTATCCTCCTCTTTCTCTCTTGTAGCAAACTGAGTTCCCCAATATGCAAGTTCCGTATACGGAGTTTTTACATTGTAGAACGGCATTGTTTCCGGAACATAAGTGTAAGGCAACTGTACGTCAAAAAATGGAAATACATCTACGTGCTCTCTTTTAAAATAATTGAACGGCAATGCGGCGCTTCCGGAAGTTCCCAGATATTGGGCATTTACGTCATTTTTGTAAAACGGCAAGTCATAGAAGTGGTAGTTGAATGAGGTATCAAACTTTATGGTCTCCTGACTGTTTACATACGTGTTGTGTTTCCACATGAAAAGCCTGTGATTGATTACACTATCGGGGAATACGTAAGTGTCCAATACACGCGGAGTTGCACCAAGCACGCTGTCTCTGTACGCTTTTACGCTGTCTCTGTGCATCTTTCTTTTTTCACGCGGCGTGTATATAATAATCGATGCTATGGAGTCCGCTTTATAAATTGAGTCAATGGAAAATAACACTTTGGTTGACAGTCCCATGCGGCGCAATGAATCCATGCTGAGGTTTAGGCCTGCAAGAGAATCAACCATTTCATTGTAAGGTGTTATTATGGTAGAATCGTTTCCTTTTTTAACGGTGTCCTTTTGCATTGCCGCTGCAATCATTCCGTGGCGCAGAGCGTCCGGTCTGCTCCAACTCTGCAATGCTGCAAAGGCAAAAAAAGCAAGTACCGTAAGCCAGATGCTGCGGCATTTCTTTAAACTGTCGTGAATATTAATGCGATATTTTCTTTTGGCGCCCCTACGCATTTATCATTGTAACTTTCTTATCCTTAAGCTCTTTAAGAGTGTCCTCATGCGCCTTTCTTGTGACCCATGCAAGCGCATCTTTCTGCAGCTCAACCTCATAACCGTTTTTTAGCAAATCCGTGACTGTTGCCTTAACGCAAAATTCCGTTGCGATGCCGCTGACAGCAACAAAAATTGTTCCATTGCAGCCAGCTTCCATTGCAGCAGATTTTATGGCATTTCCAAGAGAGATCCCTGCGGCTGAAACGGCTTCATATCCGGAGTATTGCTCTTTTTTAGGATTGCAGCCCTTGTAGTACCTGTTATTTTTGCCCGGTCTGTTTGAGGGATTTTTAATATCCTCCGTAAATGCTTTGTGGACGGCTCCGCCGTGAGTATTTCTGACGCAGTGGGGCGGCCATATTCCTCCGTTTCTCTTAAATGAACAATGGGTTGCGGGATGATGGTCGCAAACGTAAAGGACCTTCTGTTCGGGATGTTTGTTGATGTATTCAACGGCTTTATGCACTGCGTTCTCTCCGTTTTCACAGGCAAGCGAGCCGTCTATGAAGTCATACAACATATCGACAATAACGTGAACGCAAATCTTTTTCTCCATTGTGCAAATGTTTTAATACTTTCGAATTTTGTTCTTTTGGATTCTATACATCCTGTGTTTTGAAGTCATTTATCTCTTTAATCAGGTGATTTACAAGCCCCATCTTCAAATCATAAAGTTCATTGGAAATGTCAACTTTATAGAAGTGAGGGTTAATCAGACGGCGTTCGGTAGGATTGAAACTGGATAGATTTGCCAGATAATAGTTCCTCTTTTCTTCCACAGATATGTCTTCATAACAGAAATTCCCATCCTTAATCATTTGAGTCTGAAGGGTTTTCCAAGTATAACTTCCTTTTGCAAATTTTTTCTGCTGGGTCTCATCAAATTCTGCCTGTATAGGAACCTCATCTCCGGCTTCAATCAATCTGGAAGTGCTGTCTCCGCGCAGACACGTGATATCCGCCTTAAACAGCCCTTTTTGCATTAATCTGTATGTAATTTGGAATCCGGGGTTAATGAGTTTTACCTTATCCTCAGACCTTTTTAAAACGGGCTGATTATCAATTTGAACCAGTTTATATACATTACCAAAACAAGGGTTATGTTTGCTGGTTGCAATAGCATCTCCTACACCGTAAGAATCTATGCACGCTCCCTGCTGTTCCAGTTCGGATATTAAATATTCGTCTAAAGCATTGGTGGCAAATATTTTACATTGCTTCATTCCCGCCTTGTCCAGGACATCCCTGCATTTGCGGCTAAGGTATGCCAAGTCTCCGCTATCTAGGCGAATGCCGTAACCGTGCGCAAAAGAGTCATCTATGCCGCAATCTTTATATGCGCGAATTGCGTTTTTAAGGCCGCAGTTAATTGTATCGTATGTGTCAATCAGAAGAATAAGCGGCTCTGTCATGTGAGTCTTTATGTATGATGTAAATGCCTTGTACTCTCCTGCAATAGTGCATCCAAAAGAGGTAACAAAACTGTGAGCCATTGTTCCTGAAGCGGGAGTGTCAAAAATTTCTGAAGTAAGAACATTGGATGAGTTTGCACATCCGCCAATGTAGGCGGCTTTTGCCCCGTAAGTTGCAGCCCAAGGACCGTGCGCCCTGCGGCTTCCGAACTCACTAACTGCCTTGTTTGTACTTCTGCATACCCGGCTGGCCTTTGTGGCAATTGCCATTTGGTGATTCATAATGCATAGAAGCGGTGTCTCAAGGACCTGGGCCTCAATAATAGGGGCCTGTACTGTTATTATCGGTTCACGGGGAAATGCGATTTCTCCCTCTCTCATTGCATATACACTCCCTGTAAATTTCATTTTTGCCGCATACTCTCTGAACTCTTTATACTCCGGTCCGGGAAGAAATTTTTCAAAGAACTCGGGAGTTTTATGTCCGAGGCTTTCAATCATTTCCATTGCCTCTTTTGTACCTGAAACTACCGCCCAGTTATTATTATCCGGCGCTTTGCGGAAGAATACGTTAAAGTATGCGATTTTGTCCTTCATCCCGCAATCCAGGAAGGACTTGCCCATTGTGTACTGGTATTTATCTGAACAATAACAGATGTCATCCATTATTGCGTTGCTGTTTTTTTTGTTTAAACTCATTTCAAAAAATTTAATTCCGCCCAAAGGTACAATTTATTCAGATTGAAAAGGTATTTTTCTGTTTTAATGGCTTTTTCATTAAATTTGCAAAATACGTACTCATGCTTAAAAACCTACAAAAACAGCATATGAAACAGCTAGAGGATTTATTTGAACAATACACACATAAACAAGCAGTTGAGGATGTCGAACTTCCCTCTTCCGGGAGCAATAGGCGCTATTTCCGTCTTACTGCGGGCGATACAACGGCCATTGGCGCCAAGGGAACTTCAGTGGAAGAAAATATTGCCTTTATGAAGCTTGCAAAGCACTTCAAAAAGGCAGGCCTTAATGTTCCGGAAGTTTATTGCGCAAGCAAGGACAATACCTATTACCTGCAGGAAGATCTTGGGGACGTGACCCTGTTTAATTCAATTTCCAAAGGTCGCGACAGAGGACATTATAATGAAATAGAGACCTCTTTGATAAAGAATACAATATCTCTTCTGCCAAAGTTTCAATTTGAAGGCGGCAAGGGTTTGGATTGGAATATATGTTATCCGCAGCCTGCCTTTGATGAGCGCAATGTATGGTTTGATCTCAATTACTTTAAGTATAGTTTTCTAAAGACAACAGGCATTGACTTTAGTGAGATTAAACTCTATGATGATATGCAGAAGATGTGTGATGACCTCATAAAAGAGGGAGGCAACCTTGATACTTTCATGTATAGAGATTTCCAAGCCAGGAACATTATGTTGAAGGATGGCATACCTTATTTTATAGATTTCCAGGGCGGAAGAAAAGGACCTTTCTATTATGATTTGGCCTCTTTTGTATGGCAGGCAAGGGCAAACTATTCAGATGAACTTAAGGAGGAGTTGATTGAAGAGTACAGGACGGGGCTTAAGCAATATGTGAATATTCCTAAAGGGCAATTTGATAAGAACCTTAGGCTTTTTGTATTGTTCCGCACTTTGCAAGTTCTTGGAGCTTACGGATTTAGAGGATATTTTGAAAAGAAACCCCATTTTCTTAAGAGCGTGCCTTTTGCAATTGATAATCTTAAGAAACTGATTGTTACGCCTTTTGAGGAGTATCCCTATATGCAGGAGGTTTTGGAGAAAATGACCAGGATGAGGCAATTGCAAGATTTGAGAAGCGATACAAGATTGGTTGTACATATCTTTAGTTTTGCCTATAAGAAGGGAATTCCTCAGGACGACAGCGGCAACGGAGGCGGTTATGTATTTGATTGCAGGGCGGTTGAGAATCCCGGAAAGTTTGAACACTTTAGGCAGTTTAACGGACTTGACAAAGAGGTTGAAGACTTTTTGGAGGCAGAGGGGGGCGTAACCAAATTCCTTGGGGATGTTTATGACTTGGTGGACTCTCATGTAAAAAAATTCATGGAGAGGAAATTTACTCACATGATGGTAAGTTTTGGATGTACCGGCGGACAGCACAGGTCTGTCTATTGTGCTCAGCATCTTGCTGCTCACGTTGCCAAGAAGTTTAATGTCAAAGTGATAGTGACTCATAGAGAGATTGATGTTGAGCAGGAGTTATAGAAAAGTGAAATTGTAGATTAATCTGTCGGGAGCTATATAGATATTAAATGAAGGTATTGATTTTTGCAGCGGGACTGGGAACAAGATTGAGACCATTGACTGATACAAAGCCAAAGGCTATGATTGAGGTTGGAGGAAGACCGCTTTTGGAGTGGCTTCTGATAAAACTTAAGAGCGAGGGTTTTGAAGATATAGTTATAAATGTCCATTATCTCGGGCAGCAAATTGTTGATTTTGTTAAAGAGAACAAATCGTTCGGGATAAATGTTTCTTTCTCGGATGAATCTGATTTATTGAGAGATACCGGCGGAGGAATAAGACATGCAGAGAGGCTTCTTAATGACGGGGAGCCTTTTCTTGTCCATAATGTGGACATTGTCTCCAATCTGAATCTGAGAAGTTTGTATGATGACTGTGCCTCCGGGATGTCCGGAGAAGCGTGCAGTCATTGCGGCGGGGATGCCGGCGGGGGGGCGCCTGAAATTCTGGCCTCTTTGATAGTCAGCAAGAGAGATAGTGACAGAAGGCTCCTATTTGACGGCGGAAATAATCTTAAGGCTTGGGAAAATCTTAAGACAGGGGAGGTGAAATCTCCTTTTGCGGACCTTGCGGCGGAAAAGGCGGGCTCTTTGAAAACCGGAGAGTTAAAACCTTATGCATTTGCGGGAATTCATGTAATATCTCCCAAAATTTTTGAACTTATGAGGAACATGCCGGAGAAGTTCCCGATAGTTGATTTCTATCTTTCTCAGGCGGATAAGTACAGGATTAAGGCGGCGTACAGAGAAGATTTGCAGTTGTTGGATGTAGGCAGGGTTGAGCATATTAAGGCGGCGGCTGAGCTTTTAAAGCAAATGTCTGTTAATTAGTTGTTTTGTAATGAACTAAACCTTATGAAAAAGATACAAAGTTTTACAATTAATCATATTAAGCTCTTGCGAGGCATATATGTATCGCGTAAGGACAATATTGGAAAAGAGTGTGTTACAACGTTTGATGTCAGAATGACGGAACCTAACAGAATGCCGGCAATAGGGATGGGCGCAATGCATACAATAGAACATCTTGCCGCTACTTTCATCCGTAATGACAAAGAGTGGAAAGATAAAATTTTGTACTGGGGGCCTATGGGGTGTTGCACGGGATTTTATTTTTTGGCTAGCGGAGATTGGGAATCAAAAGATATTGTGGAGCTTATGAAGAGGACATTCAAGTTTGTCAGAGATTTTAAGGGAGACGTGCCGGGTGTCGCTCCAAGAGACTGCGGCAATTATTTGCTGCATGACCTTCCCATGGCCAAGTATGAGGCGGGCAGATATCTAGCCGAGGTGTTGAACGTTATAAAGAGAGAAAACCTTGTTTATCCTAAATAGAATATTAAAAGCGCAATTGTTCCGCAGATAAAACTGTCGGGAGACTTGCGGCTAAAAAAGAATATGTACTTATAATGAACAGTTTAACAGACACAATTACTTTAAAGCAGGTTGAGGATATTGTCTTCCGCAAAGGTCAGGTTAAGGTAGAACCGCTGACTATGAAGAAGATAGATGCCTGCTATGAATTCCTTAAGAAGTTTGAGAAGAATAAAATCATTTACGGCATAAATACGGGATTTGGTCCGATGGCTCAGTGGAGGATAGATGACAGCCAGCTTAAACAACTGCAGTACAATATTATACGCAGTCACTCCACCGGAGCGGGAAAACCTCTGGATACTATTTACGTAAGGGCGGCTCTGCTTGCAAGACTATGTACTTTTTTGCAGGCTCAGTCCGGAGTTCATGTAGATTTGGTTAAACTGATAACCGATTTTATCAACCTTGATATTTGCCCCATGATTCCGGAACACGGAAGCGTTGGTGCAAGCGGAGATTTGGTTCAGCTTGCGCATATTGCGCTGTGTCTTATTGGAGAAGGTGAGGTTTTCTACAAGGGCAAACTGCAGCCTACTGCAAAAGTTCTGAAAGAGAATAAGTTAGAGCCGTTTGAAGTTCATATAAGAGAAGGGCTGTCCGTAACTAACGGAACCTCCATGATGACGGGAATCGGCCTTGTGAATTTGCTGCTTGCAAAGAGGCTTCTTAATTGGGGCGTGTTTACATCCGTTATGGTGAATGAAATTACAAGCTCTTATGATGATTTTATGTCCGATGTCTTGAACAGGACAAAGAGGCACGACGGACAGATAAAAGTTGCGGCGCAAATGAGAAAAATTGCGCAGGGCAGCAAGTGTCTGCAAAAAAGAGAGACGGAATTATTCCACGCACATACGGAGAAGGTATTCCAAAAGAAGGTGCAGTCATATTACTCTTTACGCTGTGTGCCTCAGGTGCTGGGCCCTGTTTATGAGGAGGTTGAGAATGCGGAGCGCGTGCTGATGGAAGAGATAAATTCCGCATGCGATAATCCTATTGTAGATCCAAAAACAAAGAATGTTTATCACGGCGGAAACTTCCACGGTGATTACATCTCTTTTGAAATGGATAAGCTGAAGATTGCAATGACCAAGCAAATAATGCTTTGCGAGAGGCAGATGAATTATTTATTTCACGACAGAATCAACGGCATCCTTCCTCCGTTTGTAAATCTGGGGAAACTCGGCCTTAATTACGGCTTGCAGGCTTCACAATTTACGGCTACATCTACAACTGCCGAGTGTCAGACATTGTCAATGCCTATGTGCGTTCACAGTATTCCTAATAATAATGATAATCAGGATGTTGTAAGCATGGGCACAAACTCCGCGGAGATAGCCGCCAGGGTTATAGAGAACGGTTATCAAGTAATGGCGATTCATGTGATGGCGATAATCCAGGCAATTGAATATCTGAAGATTCAGAAAAAACTGGCTCCAAAAACATTGGCTGTTTATAAAGAAGCCAGAAAAATTTGTCCCGTATTTATTGATGATACTCCCAAGTATGATGATATAAATAACATTGAGAACTATTTGAAAAATAAACAGATATAGATATGAAATACGCTTTGGTTACCGGAGGCTCCCGCGGAATAGGCAGCGCAGTGTGCAAAGCTCTTGCAAAAGAGGGGTATCCTGTAATTATAAATTACATGAGCAGAGAGGATGCGGCGCTGGAGACAAAAAAAGCAATTGAAGAAGCCGGTGGAAAAGCAGAGCTGCTGCAGTTTGACGTGGCAGATTTAAAGAGCGTAGACGCAGCTATAACATCTTGGTCGTCAACTCATACGGATGATTACATTGCTGTTCTTGTGAACAATGCCGGAATAAGAAAAGATACTCTGATGATGTGGATGGATGATGAAGACTGGAGCAGCGTAATAAACACTCATCTTAACGGATTCTTTTATGTCACAAGAAAAGTGCAGGGAGATATGTTAAAGAAGAGGTGGGGGAGAATTGTAAGTGTTGCATCGCTATCGGGAATAAAGGGAATGCCTGGTCAGACCAATTATTCGGCCGCCAAGGGAGGCATTATTGCCGCAACAAAAGCTCTTGCACTTGAGGTGGCAAAGAGAGGAGTTACCGTTAATGCGGTTGCGCCCGGTTTTGTGGAAACCGATATGACAAAGGAGTTGGATGAAAATACTTTAAAAAATACTATTCCGGCGGGACGCTTTGGCAAGGCGGAAGAAGTTGCTGATTTGGTGGCTTTTCTGGTGTCCGACAAGGCGGCTTATATTACGGGACAGGTTGTTGAAATTAACGGAGGCCTTAACACATAGGCAAAATGGAAGAGAATATCAAGTGGTCCGGAAAAACGGAAGGAGGGAATAAAAGGCAGAATCAACTGCAGCATTTGCTTAGGCATGTGCCCCTGCGCGCTGTTTATTGTGTGCTGCCGTTTGTTATTCTTTATTACTTGATTTTTAAGCATCAGCGGGCTCAGTCTATTTATGATTATTTGAGACACCGTCAAAAATTCAGCTGGCTGAAATCTGAAATATGGACATATCGCAACCATATAATTTTTGGAAAAAATTTACTTGACAGGTTTTTTGTTTTCAGCGGGGGCGCGGATAAATTTAAGATAAACATGGAGGGCAGAGAGTATTTTTACAGTTATGCAGAAGGCCCTGATCCTCTGATAATTGTTAGTGCTCACGTTGGCAACTATGAGATTTCCGCTTATGTCTGCGGACGTCTGAAAAAGCCTTTGAAGGTAGTTGCCTATGCAAATGAAACGGCTCAGATGCAAAAGTTCCGTTCAGATGCCATGGCAAAAAACAATATCTCCATGATTCCGGTTATGGAGGATATGTCTCATATTTTCAATATTACGGATGAATTGGAGGCTCACAACATGATTACCCTTACGGCTGACAGAGTGTTTACGGGACGTCGCATTCATACTTATGATTTTTTTGGCGCATCCGCACAATTTCCTACCGGGGCGTATTATCTTGCGGACCGTTATAAGGCCAAAGTCCTTACAATGTTTGTAATGCGCGGAAAAGGATTAACTTATAACATCTATGTTGAGCCACTTACAATTGACAATTCTATTAAGGGGAGAGATGCAAGGGCGGCGGCCTATGGTGAGGCTTATGTAAAGAAACTGGAAGATGTGCTAAAAAGGTACCCTTTACAGTGGTTCAATTTTTATGATTTTTGGGATGAAGAGGAGAGCGGCAAGGTTAAATAAAGAGATAATTAGAATTATATGCATATATGGAAAAAATTAAAAAAACAGCAGAAGAACTGTGGCAGGTAAAAGTTGAGGAGCTCCTTCCGCAACGTCCCCCTTTTATAATGATAGAGAAGATGATAGAGTATGATGAAGAACAGAATGTTACATCTACTTTGTATCATATTGCTTCAGATAACCCGTTTGTAAGAGATGGAATTTTCCAGCCGTCGGGAATAGTAGAAAATATGGCTCAGACTTGCGCCGCAAGAATAGGGTATTATGATAAGCTGCGCAATATGCCTGTAAGAATGGGACTTATAGGCGGCATTAAAAATCTTAACGTGTATCAGCTGCCAAGGACCGGGGATGAAATTACAACTCATATTGTGGTTAAAGAGGACATGCTGGGTGTTATACTTGCGTATGCAAAAGTGCTTGACCACATGATGAATCTGATGGCCGACTGCGAGCTGAAAATTGCTTTAAAATAATTATGCCTGCAGTTAAAAATAATAGATCCGCAAAAATCAGATGTGGTATTAAGGGTGCAAAAAAACTAAGCGCTGTAACGCGTATCAGTATAAGATTCAGTGAGGTAGATTCAATGAGCATTGTGTGGCACGGTAACTATGCAATGTATTTTGAGCTGGCCCGTGAGGCATTTGGAAAGAAGTACGGGCTTGAATATTTGACAATATACTTTAACGGCTATTACGTTCCAATAGTTAAACTTAGTTTTGACTATAAAAGGATTCTTAAATACGGAGATGACGTTGAGGTTAAGATTATTTATGTCCCCACGGCTTCTGCAAAGATATGTTATGAATATCAGGTGTTTGTAAAGAACAAAAGCGGAAAGAAAATTTTAGCTGCTCAAGGGGAAAGCATGCAGGTGTTTACGGATTTGAGACATAATCTGGTGCTGGAGAATCCGGCTTTTTATGAGTCATGGAAAGAGAAATGGCTCAAGTAACTTTTTAAAATTTTTGTGATGAGCGTAGTTGTTTCAGGGGACAATATAATTTCTGCATTGGGGGGAACGACGCGGGAAAATGTGGCGGCGGTACTGGCCGGCAAAAGCGGACTTAAAAAATACGATGGTTTTTCTCCTTCTCAGGAAGATGGTGTTGTCGTATCTCAAATAGCGGAAGAACAAGATAATGATGCAATAGTTAAAAATCTTTCGCGGCTGGAAAAGTACATTGTGACTTCCGTCTTCCGCGCCGCAAAAGATCCTAATGTTGTTTCACGTCCAAACACGGTTTTTATTCTTTCCACTACAAAGGGAAACATAGGCTTGCTAAATGAAAATGACCCTTTGCATGACGGAAATCCGCAACTGGACTTATGGCATACGGCAAAAGTTGTTGCAAAGTTTTTTAATAATCCCAATGTCCCGATAGTTATTTCTAATGCTTGTATTTCCGGCGTTGTTGCATCTATTGTTGCAAAGAGGGTTATAGAGAACGGAATGTATGACCGTGCGGTGGTTATTGGCGCTGACGAGGTTACGCGTTTTGTGATTTCCGGATTTTCTTCCTTTAAGGCGCTATCTTCCAAGATGTGCAGGCCTTTTGATGCAAAAAGATGCGGATTAAATTTAGGAGAGGCTGTAGGTACGATAATTTATGAGAGGGCGGATGCCGCGGGGGGCAAACAAATTGTGTTGGACAGCGGAGCGATTACGGATGATGCAAATCATATTTCCGGTCCGTCAAGGACGGGAGAAGGGTTGTACCGCGCTTTAAATGAGTGTATTGAGGCTGCAAAAAAAACAGGTGCCGAGTCTTCTGAAGGAACATTGGCATTTATTAATCCTCACGGAACCGCAACTGTTTATAATGACCAGATGGAGAGTATTGCCATTTCCCGTGCCGGACTTAGTTCTGTCCCTGCATTCTCATTAAAAGGTTATTACGGCCATACTCTTGGAGCATGCGGAGTTGTTGAAACGGTTCTTTGCGCTCATTTTCTTAAAGAAGGAGAGATTCCTGCCTCCTATGGTTATACAGTGCCTGGTACGGAACCGTCACCAAATATAATATCTGAGAGAATGAAAATTAACGGCTCGTCATGTTTAAAATTTGCTTCTGGTTTTGGCGGATGCAATGCCGCTATAAGGTTGTCTTACAGAATGTTAAATGTTAATGACATGTCTGCCTCGGAGGATACCAAGTCTGTTGAAAAAGTGAGGGAGATTATAGATGGTGCAAAGTATGCAAAGGTTGTTGGCGGGCTGGATAAATCTGCCGATTACGGTTTGTATATTAATAATTATGAGCATATTAGACTTAAAGGAGCTGAAGGAGGAGATGATGCCGCAAGTAATGTTGTAAAGGACGGACTTGATGTTTTATACAGGAACAGCGGTATGGATTATCCTAAGTTCTTTAAGATGAATTTAATGTGTAAGGCGGGCGTATTGTTGGTTGACAGGCTTATAGGAAGTCCGGAAGAGGATGAAAAAACTGTCGGGAAAAAAAATCAGGAGAATACCGCGTTGATTTTTATGAATCGCTCCTCCTCTCTGGATACAGATGTGAATTTTCAGGAAACCATAAAGAGAGATAAATTCTTCCCGTCCCCGTCTTTGTTTGTTTACACTTTGCCAAATATAGCAGCGGGGGAAATTTGCATCAGATATAAATTTTACGGGGAAAATATTACGTTTATTAAAGAGAAATTTTCTGCCGGGAGATTGGTTGCGTATATCGCCGGATTATTTAAAGAAAATGTTACTCAAAGAGTTATTCTTGTATGGGATGAGTGTACAAAAAACTACGCCGATGTTTTTGGTGCTGTTATTACTCCAAAAGAGGTGCCCGGAGCTGGTAAATTTAATCTCCAAAATCTTACTGATTTCTACATTAAATGAGTAAATTACGCCCTTAAACTATCAAGAAAGAGATGGAAGATTTGATTAATCAGTTGAAGGGGCAGATCATAGAGTCCCTAAATCTTGACGGAGTAAAGCCTGAGAGCATTAAGAGTGATGCCCCTTTGTTTGGCGACAGGGGTCTGGGGCTTGATTCTATTGATGCTTTGGAGCTTATTGTTCTTATGGAAAAAAATTACGGGATTAAGCTCAAGGATCCCAAGATGGGCAAGCAGATTTTTTCCTCCGTTCAAACTATGGCGGAATACGTAGAAAAAAACAGGAAATTCTAATGTCCCCGAGGGTTGTCATAACGGGCGCCGGAGTTATTTCTGCTGTCGGAGCCGGAGTGGGGCGAACCAAAGATTCTCTGCTGCGAGGCTACTCTAATATGCAACCTCTCAAGTATTTGGATACTATCCATAAGGATATTCCGTGTGCGGAAGTCCCTTATAGCAACGATGATTTAAAAGGCATTTTGGGTCTGGGCGGTGATGTTTTGATTACAAGATCCGCTCTGCTTGGAATTTGTGCAGCGCGTGAAGCTTTGGAAATGGCCGGTTTAAGCAATTCTGCTATTGCCGCCTCATTTCCGGATAGGAATATAAAAGTTGCATTTCTTAACGGGACCACCGTTGGGGGTATGGACGTTAGTGAATTATACTATCGGGATTTTCTTAATAATGACTCTAAGAATCAGTTTATTCATTTGCACGGAAGCGGAACTACGACTCTGTCCATAGCTGAACGTACGGATGTAGATTATTGTTACGTTGATACTTTGTCCACCGCGTGCAGCGCTGCGGCAAATGCAATAATAATGGGGGCGGATTTGATTAGGTGCGGCAGGGCTGATATTGTGGTGGCGGGCGGCTGTGAGTGTATTACAAAGTATCATCTTAACGGTTTTTACTCTTTGATGATACTGGATACAAAGCCGTGCCGGCCGTTTAATGCAGACCGTTCCGGACTTAATCTTGGAGAGGGCGCGGGCTTTATAGTTCTTGAAAGTGAGGATATAGCAAAGAGGCGTGGTGCAAAGCCGGTTGCAGAATTAACGGGGTATGCTAATGTTTGCGATGCTTTCCATCAGACGGCAATTTCTCCGGGAGGTGACGGGGCTGTGATTGCAATGAGAAATGCTTTGAAAATGAGCGGCTTGCAATCAGACCAAATAGATTATATAAATGCTCATGGTACGGGAACTGCCAACAATGATTTATCTGAGGGCATTGCCATTGATACGGTGTTTTGCGGTCATGTACCTCCTGTTAGTTCTACAAAGGGAATGACGGGACATCCTACAAGTGCGGCAGGGGCTGTGGAGGCGGTAATTTGCCTGATTGCAATGCAGGAACGCTTTATTCCTGCCAATCTGAGATTTACAGAGCAGATCCCGGGTCTGAGTTTTGCTCCGGTTGCAAAGGTAATTGACAATGTTCCGCTTAATAACGTATTGTCAAATTCTTTTGGGTTTGGAGGCAATGATACGTCTCTGATATTCTCTAAATATGAGACCGGTCATAAAGAGTGAGGGTTAATGTGATGGAGAGAAAAATGTATATTAACGGGGCCTCCGCAATTTCCGTTCAGAAGCCTCTGACCGATGAGGGAATTTTTAATCCCATTAAGGCTCACGGTAAATTTATTAGATGCCAGGAACCTGATTATAAGGAGTTTATGGCACCGCTTGCGGCACGCAGAATGAGCCCGATTGTTAAACGCGCGATAGCCACTTCCATGCGTGCTTTAAAGGAGGCGAAAGTTGATGTTCCGGATGCAATAATTAACGGAACGGGGATTGGCTGTTTCCGGGATACGGACGGATTTATTTCCGGGATGCTGGACAATCATGAGACCCTTCTTAAGCCGACTATGTTTATAAATTCAACGCCAAATACTGTCAGTTCTCAAGTTGCTATTAAGCTTAGGTGCCACGGTTACAATAACACCCATGTTCATAACGGGGCTGCCTTTGAAGGGGCGTTGCTGGATGGGTGGATGCAGCTGCAAAATAATGATGTTCATACTATTTTATTTGGAGCCGGAGATGAAACCAATGATGATTTGTTTAAGATTTTAGGCCGCCTTGGTTGCCTGCATTTTGCTTTTTGTTCAGAGGGTTCTACAAGTTTTGTGATGTCGGCCTGTAAGAGCACCGGTTCTTACTGTAGCGTAGATTCTGTTGAGAGTTACTATATTTCTGATAAATATTCAAAAGAGGAAAAAGAAAAAATTCGCAGAGAGAGGATGGCAGATTTTTTGAGCAGACACAACTTGACGTTTGAAGACATAGATGTTGTTTTTACCGGAGAAGATGGAGATCCGTCAATTGAATCTGTGTATGATTTTATTCCGGCCGGAATTCTCAAGGGTACATATAAAAAATTGTGCGGAGAATATTTTACGGCCTCTGCATACGGCTTTTATGTTGCGGCGGAAGTGTTGAAACATAATGTGTTGCCTGCGCACCTGTCTTCTGACGGAAAAGAACGGAGGGGGTTAAAAAGAATTTTATTTGTGGATTCGTGGATGGGGAGGAATTATACTTTTGCCATGATGAGCAGGGTATGACGGAGAAAAATTTGAATGTATGTTAATTTTTTAGACAGCGGAATATATGAGCATGCTTAAACTGGTTATGACCTCTACTGTGCAAAGCACTTTTCTTGTTGCCGGACAAGTGTTCCTTAAGTTTGCCTTGCAAAAGGTTGATAAGATGGGGTTTACGTGGCATTGCATTAAACAGCTTTTTTGGAATTTTCCCTTTTTGCTTTGCGGCATCTGCATGGGAGCTGCAACGGTATTGTGGTTTTATATTCTCAGACATTTTCCGTTCAGTGCGGCATATCCGCTTATCAGCATAAGTTATGTGCTTGGGACTTTTGTTTCATTATTTATTTTCCATGAAAATATTCCGCCGATAAGGTATGTTGGGATTGCGTTGATTATTATTGGAGTTGTATTTATTGCACAGCAATAATTCGAATTATATATATGTTTAGCAGTTAATAAGATATGAATTTTAGAAAGATTAATTTAAGACTGATTGCGGTCTTTTTGCCTTTGGCGGCGCTTGCATTCCTGCCGCTTTCATCTGAGAAACTGTCGGGAGCGGAACAGCCCGCAGACCCTGACAAACCAATGTATGACAAGATTATCGCCACTGCAAAGGCGGTGAATACGCTTGAGTGCAATTTCTCTGAAACTAAGACAATTGCAGTGCTGGCAAACCCGATATACAGGAGCGGAAAACTTTATTATCGCAAGCCGAATAATATGCGGTGGGAGTATTCAAAAAAAGAGTACGGAGTATGCGGACCTAAGGGAAATTACATGGTTAGAGATGGAAAAAGAGACAACGGCGGAAGCAGGGCATTTGCTATGATCAGCAGAATTACAACCTCTTTTATGAACGGATCCCCAATTGACAGAAAGAATTTTTCTCTTAATTATCATCCCGATAGAGAGGGGTTTGTTGTTGTGTTAATGCCTAAGAATCCAAAGATTAAGGCGACATTGGATTATATCATGATGCACTTTGATACCCAGAGCGGGTATATAAAATCTTTTGAGATGCATCATCAAAATGATGCAACAAAAATAACTTTCTCAAATAGACAAACTAATCTGCATTTAGATGACGATATTTTTGAATAGAATATGAAACAGGAAGAATTGTATACAGTTAAAGAGTTTAAGGCGGAAGGTGCAACGGTTTGTGCCTCGGTGATTTTCAACAAGGAACATTGGATTTATCAAGCGCATTTTCCGCAGCGTCCGGTTACTCCCGGAGCGGTGGTTTTACAAGTAGCGGAAGATTTGATTAGTAAAGAAACGGGGAAGCAATTTAAAATGGTTACCTCCAGGAATACAAGGTTTTTTAATGTTATTGAGCCGAGCGATGAGGAATTTTGCTTTAAGATTTCTTACAAGAGGCTGGCGGAGAACTGGGTAGAGATAGGAAAGAACACTGGAATTAATGAGAGCGGTCCTGCCGGAGTTTGTAGAATCATTGATGCAACTTGCGATGTGACTGATGTTTCCGGCAAAACATCTTACGCTAAAATATCTGCAGTTTATAACTGCTATTAAAGATTTTTTATTGACGTCATATAATGAATATAGCTGATGAGTTAAGAGCTTGCGTACTGCTGCCATCCTATAATAATAGCGGGACGGTTGGGCAAGTTGTTGATTCATTGGTTGATGCGGGATATAAGGTGATTGCCGTAAATGACGGCTCTACAGACGGTACCGGAGATGTTTTTGCCGGACGCAAAGAAAAACTGTCCGCCCTGATTTCATACTCCAAGAACAGGGGGAAAGGTTATGCTTTGGCATCGGGGTTAAAAAAAGCAAACGAGCTTGGATTTGCTCTTGCAATCTCAATAGATGCGGACGGACAACATACTTTGCAATGTATTGACAATATGGTTAATGCAGAGAAAAACACGTCTTCAGAAAATACTATTATAATTGGCAGCCGCGGCATGAGGGGCAGGGACGGAAAGAGCAAGTTTGCAAATAATTTCTCAAATTTCTGGTTTACGGTTCAGACGGGTTTTAAACTTCCGGACACTCAAAGCGGATGCAGAATATATCCGGTTAAAAAACTCTCCGGAATACACTATTTTACTACAAGATATGAGTTTGAGCTGGAGATACTTGTGCGTGCGGCATGGAGAGGTATGGATATTTTACCAGTGCCTATTGAGGCTGTTTATGAGCAGGTTAACAGAGTATCTCATTTCCGTCCCGGGACAGATTTTATCCGCATTTCAATTTTAAATATTTTTTTGACAATATTAGCGCCAATATATGGTTACCCTAAAAAGCTGATTAACAGATGGAAAAATTCTTTTTAAGAATATATGATTTTTTTGCCCGCGGCAGAAAAAAATGGGCATTTATAATCCCGGGAATTCTTGCACTTATTTTTGCAGGTGCGGCATGCCTTATTAATATGAATGAGGATATTGCCGGCTTCCTTCCTTACGGGAGCGGCAAAGCCCATAGGCAGAGTCAGTTCATTTACAAGAATTTAAGAATGGCTGACAAGGTGATGATTATAATTTCCGCAGATGATATGAGACATTATCAGAAAACTGCGGACGATTCTCTTGCGGAGGAGTTTGGGGATACTCTGACATTAACGGATAAAAGAATAAATGTTCTTACAAGAGCGGCAGATGATTTTTCTGACCGCTATGATATGTACGGTATCAAGGGTGTTAAAGACGCTCAAACAAGAATTGATGCCGTCGCATATATGAATGTGACGGATTTTCTTGTTTCTAACATGCCGTATTTCCTAGAGAAAGAGGACTATGACAGAGCGGACTCTATAATTGCAGCGGGCGGTATTGCAGATGTTTTAAAGGAGGACAAGAGCCAGATATTGTCGCCTCAGGGAACGGTTTTGCAGCAGGGAATTGTGAGCGATCCTCTCCATTTTTCCAAACCTATTCTTGAGAGGTTGGGGAAGATGGGCATGGACAGTGATTATAAAATTATCGGAGATTATCTGTTTACGGGAGATTCAACCAGAATAATAATGACCCTTACTTCTGCTTACGGCGGAAGCGAGACCAGGAAAAATAAGCAGCTTGTGAAGAGTTTGGAAAAAATCAGAGATTCTGTAACGGCTGATAATAAGGGTGTTAAGGTGGATTTTCTGGGTGCGCCTGTTATTGCGGTTACAAACTCGGTTAGGATGCATAAAGATTCCGTGAGATGTTCCATGCTGGCGCTCTTCTTAATAGTTTTATTGCTGGGCTGGTATTTTAGAAAATTAAAACCGATAATTTTAATTTGTATCCCGGTTGCGTTTGGTGTCCTGTTTGGACTTGCATGGATGGGACTTTTCCAAACGGGCGTTTCTACAATTGCACTCTCTGCAAGTTCCATAATTCTTGGAATCGGAGTAGATTATGCCTTGGTTTATTCTACGCGGCTCGGATTTGTGGGGAATTCAAGGCAGGCGCTGAAAGATATTGTATCTCCGATGGTTACGGGAAATATTACAACCGTCGGCGCATTCTTCAGTTTGCTTGTTATGAGCGCAGCCGGTATGAGAGACTTTGGATTGTTTGCCGCTATTTCCTTGATAGGAGTAATACTTTTTGTTGTAATATTCTTGCCGCACTGGGTTGGAGAAAAACAATACAAATCAATAGAGAGCGGCTGGATGGGAAGATGGACAAATTTGAAAATGGAGGAGAAAAATTGGATTGTCTGGGGCGTAGTAATCGCGACGGTTATACTTTTCTTCTTTTCCCAAAGAGTGAAATTTAACGGGGACTTTAATAAAATAAATTATATGACATCCCGCCAGCGCGCTGATATGGAGGAATTTAACGCTCATACCTCCGCTGCCGGAAATGTTGCCGTTTATGCAGTTGCCCAAGGCAATACAATGGATCAGGCGCTGACACAGTATGAATCTCTAAGGTCTTTTGCTAATAAAACCGTCGGAAGCAAAATATCATTGCAAAGCAAGGGACTTGAAAACTTCTTGCCTTCCAGAAAGACTCAGGGTGAAAGAATTGCAATGTGGAATGCGTGGGTAGATAAACACAGATCCGGTCTTAACAGCTCTCTGGAGAGCAATGCATCTTCTGCAGGATTCAGCAAAGACGCTTTTGCGCCGTTCAGAAGAATTATGAATAAGGAATTTCTGGTTCATGATGCCGATTATTTTAAACCTTTGACCTCTACATTGTTGAGCGGCTATATTCTAAAGGATACAACCGGCAAGGCATTGATATTGACAATACTATATACTCCGGAAAAAAATCTGCCAAAAATCTACAAGATGTTTGATGCGGATAAAAATATATCTGATCTTAAGAAGATTGCACAGGCAGAGTCTGTCTCCGGCAAGCATCATCATGAGAGCGTCAATGAGCCGTTCCTGTTTGATTCATTCTCAATGACGGATGAGATGATTGATGTTTTGCAGGGAGATTTTAACTGGGTTCTGTTCATCTGCAGTTTCTTGGTATTCGGCTTCTTATGGTGGGCGTTTGGCAGAGTGGAGACTGCATTGATTGCCTTTCTTCCGATGGTGGTGAGCTGGATATGGATTACCGGATTGATGGGTCTATTCGGCACAAGTTTTAACATTGTTAATATAATTCTGGCTACGTTTATTTTTGGAATGGGGGATGATTATACAATCTTTATTGTTGACGGCTGTGCGTATGAATATGCATATAACAAGAAATTGCTGGCTTCTTACAAGACAAGCGTAACTCTCTCTGCCATAACAATGTTGATAGGTATCGGCTCACTTGTTTTTGCAGTTCATCCTGCAATGCGTTCCCTTGGAGAAGTTGCAATAATCGGAATGATATGCGTTGTTGCAATGGCATTTGTCCTTCCTCCTCTTTTGTTCCGCTGGATTACAACCTGTAAATATGAAGGTACCGGCAGTTTGAGATCTATACCCGTTAAACTTGTTGATATACTGGTCTCTGCGTATTGCGCAATTGTGTTTTTCTGTGTCAGCTTATGGCTGAATGTAAAGTGTATGTTTATATCGGAAAGAGATACTTCCAAATTGCATAAGAGCCTTCAGAACACTGCAAAATTTATTGTAAGACATATGCCGCGTGTTGACCATATGCTTATTAATGAGAGCAATGAGACATTTGAAAAACCTTCCGTTATTATTTGCAATCATCAAAGCCATTTGGATTTGATGTATTTGCTGCAGCTCTCTCCCAAAATTATCGTGCTGACAAATCATTGGGTATGGCACTCTCCGTTCTATGGAAAAATTATTCGCAAAGCGCAGTTTATTTCTGTGGAGGACGGTTTTGAAAATTGTGTTGAACCGCTGAAACAGCTTGTGGATGAGGGTTATTCAATTGTCGTTTTCCCGGAGGGGACACGCAGTGCAGATTGCAGCATCCTGCCTTTCCATAACGGCGCCTTCTATCTTGCGGAAAAATTAAACCTGGATATTGTGCCCGTTATTTTCCATGGAATAGGACATGTTCTGCCAAAGAGAGAAATGATATTCAGAAAAGGTTCTGTCGTTACAAAGATTCTTCCGAGAGTATCTTCTGAAGATTTGAAGAGCGGAATTAAATATGGAGAGAAACCTTTAAGAACTGCCCAGATATTCAGGCAGATGTACATAAAAGAATATGCCTCTCTTGTAAAAGAAAGAGAGAATTTTGCATACTTGTATGACCGCATAAGAGGATTCTATATGTATAAGGGCTCCGATATTCTAAAGGCAGCCAATGAAGAGCTTGCAGTTCTAAAGAATTATCCCGGACATGCATGGAATTCCGCCAATGACGGTTCATTTGACGCAAAGGTTCTGGCCATTCCGCATAAAGGAACGGTATGCTATAAAGATTGCAGTATGGGTGTTGAACCTTTGGCTGTTGCATTAATGAGAGATGATGTAAAAGTTCTGATATCTGCCGATAATGAAGAAGATGAAGATTTGCTGAGGGTTATTTCTGAGAATTGCGGAGGCAATCTTCTTTTGAAAAAAACATCAGAAGAACCTGTGCCAGAAGAGATTAAAGAGATGGACGATATGCCGGACGAACCTATGTTATTTTAGAGATGAAAAGAATTTGTTTAATTGCGTTTACGGCTTTATTTTTTTTATTCCCGACGGTTTCATCTTTTGCAGGCAAAAGTTCTCTCGCTCCTGCGGATGATTCTTTATTAGAACAAAGAGGCGTGAGATTGTGGCCTGCTTCCAAACCGGGTGATAACGCCCGCAGAGTTAAAGTGTTTGTCTATATTCCAAAGAGTGCGGAAAATATTGCATACAACAAGCCGAATCCGGAAAACATATCTTTAAAGTGCCCGGCAATAATCATTTTCCCCGGAGGAAGTTATTGCTATCTGGGGATAAATGTGGAGGGGCATGACGTTGCAAAATTTATGAGAAGCAACGGAGTTGCTGCTTTTGTATTGCGTTATCGTACAGGTATGTATGGTAATCACTATCCGAATGCGTATGAAGATTATAAGCACACTGTTGATTATATTAAGGCAGGTGTCCGCTGTGGCAAATGGAATATTGATACGACAAAAATCGGGGTTATAGGTTTTTCCGCCGGGGGACATTTGGCGGGATGTGCGGCGCTTGAAAAAAATCCGCTTTATCGTCCTGCATTTGCAGGGATGATATATCCGGTGGTGAGCATGAATAAGTCTTGGTCACATAAGAAATCCAGAAGAAACTTTTTGCATGGCTCCGGTTATTTGTGCAATTGGATCACAAAGTGCGACAAAAAAATGATGGATATGTATTCTCTTGAAGATCATGTATATCCCGGCATGGCTCCCGTTTTTATTATGCAGTGCAAAGATGATAAGACCGTGAACATACAAAATAGTGTCACATTTATAGAGAAGTTGAAACAGGCAAACGTGCCCGATTGTGAGTGGCATGTTTTTGAGACGGGCGGTCATGGTTTTGGTCTTAATCCCCCCGTCGGTTCCGATGCGACCGAATGGAGCAAAATGTTTATTAAATGGTTGGAAAAATTATGGCGGAGATAATTAAGAGTTGTCCTGTGGATTCGTCCGCTAAGTTTGATGATTTGCGTCCATATAGAGATGCAGAAATTAATGCTGCCATGAGGCGTATTGCCGCGGATAAAAAAATTCGCGGAATCATGTGCTATGTATTTGGAAAAGAGCGGGGTATAAAAAAAATGGCTGATTTGAAGAACTTTAAATCAGTCAGGGATTTTCAGGAGAATGTGATGGATGCGGCAATAAACAATATTGCCAAGAGGACAACAGAGGGTTTTACATGCGAGGGGCTGGAGAACTTGGACAAAAACAAAGGGTATCTTTTTATCTCTAATCACAGAGACATTTTACTGGATGCCGCATTGTTGCAGATAGCTTTGTATTCCAATGGATTTGATACCTCTGAAATTACTTTTGGAAACAATCTTATGCAGCCCGGTTTGGTTACCGATATTGGAAAATCTAACAAGATGTTCAAGGTAATCCGTAGCGGCAATGCAAAAGATTTTTACAGATGCTCTATGCGTCTTTCTGACTATATCAGATATACGCTTACCCAAAGAGATCAGTCTGTTTGGATTGCCCAGCGCAACGGCCGCACAAAAAACGGAGATGACAAAACAAGTCAGACCATCCTTAAAATGTTTTCACTGTCGGGAGGAAAAATATTAAGCAAGAATCTGGAAGAGCTGAATATTGCTCCGATGTCTATTTCATATCAGTGGGAGACTTGTGACAAGATGAAGGTGAGGGAGCTTTTCTTATCTCAGAATCATCCTTACATAAAGGAGCCGGGTGAGGATATGAGAAGCATTGTGGCCGGCATTATGCAGCCAAAAGGAAAGGTCCATATTCAAATTTGCAAGCCGATTGCGCCGGAGGAGCTGGAGCAACTGGACAATTATGACAGAAATGATGCGCTTGCCTTGCTTGCGCATATTATAGACAGAAGAATATATGACGGCTATAAGTTGTGGAATACCAACTATATAGCTTATGACATGCTTTATAATACTTTTAAGTTTGCCGACAGATATACTCAAGAAGAGTACAGAAATTTTTCTGAAAGGATGCATAAAACGCTTGAGCAGTGGCCGGATGAGTTGCTGCCTCTGATGGATTTGTATCTTCAGATTTACAGCAACCCGGTTGTTAACAAGCTCTCCCCTGAGCAGATATGATGAGAGATGTAGAGGTGATTGGAAATGCGCAGATTTATTAAAAATATTATTGCAATATTTTTGGTTGCAGTTTGGCTTTTGCCGTCAGGTATTAAGCTGGCTGATAGCGTATTTCATGAGCATGATGATTTTACCTGCAATGCCGGAGCAAATGAGAGACATTTTCACATTTTACATGATAATTGTTTGATTCCCTTTATTGCTCAATCTGTTTGTGTTTATAATAGCTATGAACCGCAGATAATTGCAAGACTTTTTTCTGAGCATGTAGTTTCACCTGTCTGTCAGGGATATGATATTGGTACATTCTCATTTTTTTCTTTAAGGGCCCCGCCGGTTTTGAGTCTATAATATTTTGCGGAATCTCCGCTTAGTTCATTGTACGTTCCCAAAAGGGACGTACCGTTTATTATAAACTTAATTACAAAATAATGAAATTAAATATTTTAAGAAGCTCGTTGCTTCTTTTGGCGTTATTGCCTTGCGCCATGGTATGCCGTGCGGAAGAACCGGATTGCCATTTTATCAGTTCAAAAGAAGTTTCAATTAAGGACGGTGATGTGCATTTAATGGGTCACGTCAAAAATAAGAGTACAAATGAATATCTGCCCGGTATTAGCATCTCTGTTAAAGGAACTGAAATCGGAACTTATACAGATGCAACGGGGCATTTTATGCTTAAGGGGCTTAAACATGAAAAATATACTGTAATCGCCTATGGAATAGGCTTTAAGAAACAAGAAAGGGTAATAGATGTGACAAACGCAGAGAGTGCGGATGTGGATTTTTCTCTGGACGAGGATGAGGTGCTGCTGGAAAGCATAGTTGTATCTGCAAATAAAAATGTAACAAATCGCAGAGAGGCACCTTCAATCGTAAATGTAATCTCTCCAAAACTTTTTGAGAGGACAGGTGCCGTATGTTTATCCCAGGCACTTAATTTTCAGCCGGGTCTGCGCGTAGAAACGGACTGCCAGAATTGCGGATATCAGCAGGTAAGAATTAACGGACTGGAAGGTCCGTATACGCAGGTTCTTATAGACGGCAGGGCAATATTCAATTCTCTGCAGAGTGTGTACGGTATAGAACAGATACCGGCAAATATGATTGAAAGAGTTGAAGTTATACGCGGCGGTGGCTCTGCCCTTTATGGCTCAAGTGCAATCGGAGGAATTGTAAATATTATCACTAAAACTCCCGATGTAAATTCTGCCGCTGTTGACAATAGCACATCTTTTATCGGATCTAAGACGCAGGATATCTCAACGTCGTTTAATGCGTCGGTTGTTTCCGATGACGATGCGGCCGGTGTTGTTCTATTCGGTTCTGTGAGAAACAGAAATCCTTATGATGCAAACGGAGATGACTTTTCTGAAATAACAAAATTGGATTCCAGAAATGTCGGTTTTAAAACATTCTATAAAACAGGGGCTTATGGCAAGCTCACGACAGAGTATCATAATCTTTATGAATTCAGAAGAGGCGGAAATAAATTTAATTTACCGCCGCATGATGCCGACATTGCGGAACAGGCTCAGCACAGAATTAATACCGGCGAGATCAAGTATGATATATTTTCCAAGAATGGAAAATATCACGCGGAAATATATCTGTCGGGACAAATAGTCGGCAGGAATAATTATGCCGGGGCGCAAAGGGATACAAATGCATACGGAAAAACTACTGATAAAACGTTAGTTACGGGAGCTCAGTGTTCCCATGACATGCAACATTTTTTGTTCATGCCGGCCCAGTTGACCGCGGGTGTGGAGTATACGGATGACAAATTGCACGACGAAATTTTGGGATATGACCGCATTATAAATCAGAGTGTCAATACAGAGAGTGCCTTCCTTCAGAACGAGTGGAAAAATGATAAGTGGAGTATTCTGGCCGGAGCAAGGATAGACAAAAACAGTCAGATAGACAATCCCGTACTTAGCCCGAGGTTTAGCTTGCGCTATAATCCGAATGAGGTTTTAAGTTTTCGCGCCGGCTATTCGTCTGGATTCCGTGCTCCTCAGATATATGACGAGGATCTGCACGGTTCTGCCATAGGTGGAGAGACTTCATTTGTGCAGAATGCGGATAATCTTAAGACGGAGAGATCACACAGTATCAGTTGTTCCGCAGATTTTAGCAAGAAGCTGGGCAATATGTCCGTAGAAATATTGGCAGAGGTTTTTTACACAAAACTCAATAATGTTTTTTATCTGCAGGATATTGGAAAAGACGCCGACGGAAATTTAATTTTGGAGCGGCGCAACGGATCCGGCGCGAGTGTAACGGGTGTAAATTTTGAGGGAAAGTTTGTTCCCCTCTCTTCCTTGCAATTCCAAATGGGTTTTACAACCCAAAGGAGCAGATATACAAAGGCGGAGACATGGAGTGATGACCCGTCACTGCAACCTCAAAAAAAGATGTTCCGGTCTCCGGACAACTACGGTTATTTGACGGCTTATTATCAGCTTTTTAAAAGTATGGAAATTTCTATGTCGGGAACGTATACGGGAAGTATGCTGGTACAACACTATGCCGGTTATGTTGCTAAAGATTGTGAAAAAAGGACACAGGATTTTTTTGACTGCGGATTTAAAATTTCTTATGAATTCAGGCTAAAAAATCTTGCAAGGATAAAGTTCAGCGCCGGATTAAAAAACATATTTGATAGTTATCAAAGTGATTTTGACAAGGGTGAATTCAGGGATGCCGGCTATATTTATGGTCCGCAACTTCCTAGAACCGTGATGTTTGGAGTGATATTTCAAATATAGTGTAATTGATTTCTTAAACATTGCAACAAAATGATTAGATTTACGTCATGTATAAAAGGAAATTAATCAGTTATTTTATGAAAAAATATTTTTTTGCTCTTGTAATATGTGTTTTGTCCTCTGCAGCAATGTTTGGACAGACGGAGGCAAGATGGCTGCGCTATCCTGCCATATCTCCT
>DAIRSJ010000004.1:22501-52395 GCA_036804445.1 Candidatus Egerieousia sp. | reverse complement strand
CCTCTGAACTCAACCTTGAATCCTCTGAACTCAATCTTGAATCATCTGAACCAGAGCTTAAACCCTCTGAACTCAACCTTGAATCCTCTGAACCGGAGCTTAAACCTTCTGAACTCAATCTTGAATCCTCTGAACCAGAACTTAACCCTTCTGAACTCAATCTTGAATCCTCTGAACCAGAACTTAACCCTTCTGAACTCAATCTTGAATCCTCTGAACCAGAACCTAAACCTTCTGAACCGGAGTTTGAACCGCCAACGCCCGGAAGTTTATTTAAAAGCGGCTTTATGGAGTTGCGAATAGTTTTTCTACGCTGATTGAAGCAGGTTTTGATGATGGCTTTGAAAAGTTCCTCATCACAGCCGAGGGATTTTCTTTCATTCCTAATTAAACGGATTACGGCAGACTGAACTTTTGGACGCGGCATAAACACAGAGTTGTCAACAGTAAACAGATATTCAATGTTATACCAAGCCTGCAACAAAACGGAAAGTATGCCGTAAGATTTATTTCCGGGTCCGGAAGCCAGCCTCTCCGCCACCTCTTTTTGCAACATGCACACAACCTGGGGCACAGAATCTCTGTACTCCAAAATCTTAAAGAAAATTTGAGAAGAGATGTTGTACGGGAAATTGCCTATAATGAAAAACTGTCCCTGAAAAATATCATGAGGGTCTATTGTAAGAAAATCTCTTTTTTGCAGAGTATAAAGGAGTTGCGGAAACTTGGATTTCAGAAAAGCTATTGACTCGTCATCTATCTCTGCAACTTCCAGCTTTATTTTTTTATTCTCAAGCAGATACTTTGTCAGCACGCCGGTACCTGGCCCTATCTCCAGAACGTTAACCTGCTCCTTGTACGGCTCCCCCTTCTCATAAGCAATCTCATCCTCTTTTGTATAGGGAATAAGCAAGGCATCCACTATATCCATCGCGACGGATTCATCTTTCAGAAAGTGCTGACCCAAAGCTTTTTTAGCCCATACACCGCCGCTAGGTCTTAAAGGTTTGCCGCGGCCGTATTTCTTTTTTCCGCCTTCCGCGCTGATATTCTTATTGTTATATCTGCTCATCCTCATTTAGTTGATTATTACAAAGGTATATAATTTTTAGTACCTTTGAGGGCTCAAAAATAAAGCATAAAATTTAACATTTTAATATATGTACAGAACACACACATGCGGAGAATTGCGCCTTTCAGATGCCGGAAAACAGGTTACGCTTGCCGGTTGGGTGCAGAGAATCAGAAAGATGGGAAGTCTGAATTTTGTGGATTTGAGAGACAGATACGGGATCACTCAATTGGTTACAGATGATAACGGACCAAGGGAAGTTACAGATATACTTAATCAGCTTGGAAGAGAATATGTGCTTCAGGCAGAAGGGATTGTTGCGGAGAGACAAAGCAAGAACCCCAAAATACCCACGGGCGACATTGAAATTAAACTTAGCAAACTTACAATTCTTAACCCTGCCGTTACGCCTCCATTCACAATTGAGGACCAGACAGATGGCGGAGAGGATTTAAGAGCAAAATACAGATATCTGGATTTGCGCCGCAACCCTCTTAAGAACGCCTTAATGTTAAGACACACAATGGCTCTTGAGGCTCGCAAGTATTTGGACGGCAATGATTTCATGGAAATTGAGACTCCTTGCCTTATAAAGTCTACTCCGGAAGGTGCAAGAGATTTTGTGGTTCCGTCGAGAATGAACCCCGGACAATTTTATGCTCTGCCCCAAAGTCCGCAGCAATTTAAACAATTGCTTATGGTTGCGGGTTATGACCGTTACTTTCAGATTGTAAGATGCTTTAGAGATGAGGACTTGCGCGCAGACCGTCAGCCGGAATTTACACAGATAGATTGCGAGATGTCTTTTGTTGAGAGAGAAGATGTGCTGCAAATGTTTGAGGGTCTGGTAAAGCATTTATTCAAAACCGTACTGCATAAAGATTTTACTGCGCCGTTCTTGAGAATGCCTTATGATGAGGCACTTGCACATTACGGTTCAGATAAGCCCGATATGCGTTTTGAGATGCTTATCCACGAGATTACAAAAAATGTTCAGGGCAAGGGCTTCTCCGTTTTTGACAGTGCAAAATATGTCGGGGCGATTGCTGTTCCGGGCTGTGCAGATTACAGTCGCAAACAAATTGATGAACTGACAGAATGGGTTAAGCGTCCTCAGGTTGGAGCAAAAGGTTTGATTTACATAAAGTTAAATACAGACGGAAGTATTAAATCTTCAGTTGATAAATTTTACTCTCCGGAAGAATTAAAGAACATAGCGGAAACGGTTGAAGCCAAAGAGAATGATTTGATTCTGGTAATGTGCGGAGAAAAACATAAGACACAAGTTGCACTCGGCACCACAAGACTAGAGATGGGCAACCGTCTTGGACTTAGAGACAATAGTATCTATAAACCATTGTGGGTCTATGACTTTCCATTGCTGGAATGGGATGATGAGACTCAAAGATTTTATGCAATGCATCACCCTTTCACGGCTCCAAAACCTGAAGATATGGATAAATATTATTCAGATGATAAATACGGCTTGGCTGATGTAAAAGCAAATTCTTATGACTTTGTTCTCAACGGAACAGAAGTCGGCGGAGGTTCTATAAGAATTCATGATTCCAAAGTTCAGCACAGAATGTTTGAAATTTTGGGATTTACAAAGGAGCAGGCGGAATATAGATTTGGTTTCTTGATGAATGCATTTAAGTTTGGAGCACCTCCTCACGGCGGACTTGCATTTGGCTTTGACCGTTTCTGCGCTTTGTTTGGCGGGCAAGATACAATCAGAGATTACATTGCATTTCCTAAGAATAATATGGGCAGAGACGTGATGGCAGATGCTCCGTCATATATTGACGATGTTCAAATGAAAGAGTTATACATCACATCAACGGCACCAAAACAAGAAGAAAAATAGTTGAAAATAACTTCTGTCGCGACAGAGATAAAAATAAAAATTATGGGTTTAGAGCAACAAATACAGGACGGAATCAAGGCTGCTATGATAGCCAAGGATAAGGTTAAGTTAGAGGCTCTTAGAGCTGTGAAGTCTGAAATTCTGCTTGCCAAGACGGCAGCTGGCGGAGCGGCAAAAGAGCTTGCAGATTCTGATGTGGTTAAGTTGATTCAGAAACTTGTAAAGCAGCACAATGAAAGCGCAGATCTTTATAAGCAGAACAATCGCCAAGACCTGGCAGACAATGAGTTGGCAGAGGCAAAACACATGGAGGGGTTTCTTCCAAAACAGCTTTCTGCAGAGGAACTGGAGGCAGAGCTTAAGAAAATTATTGCAGCGGTCGGAGCAACTAAAATCTCAGATTTGGGAAAAGTTATGGGAACTGCAACAAAGCAGCTTGCCGGAAAAGCCGAGGGCAGCGCAATTGTGCAAGCCGTAAAGAAACTTCTTTCTCAACTTTAATCATCTGAAAATCAAATTAAAGCAGCAGCACAACAACGTCTGCTGCTTTTTTTCAAATGGCAAATCTTAAACCTTTTTTTAACCCGGACGTTTTAGAGGCGGGATGTGATGAAGCTGGACGCGGATGTCTTGCCGGTCCTGTTTATGCCGCCGCCGTAATTTTGCCAAAAGATTTTTATCATCCGTTGCTCAATGACTCAAAGCAGCTTACAAAAAAACAAAGAGATGAACTGCGTCCCATTATTATGAAAGAAGCTGTAAGTTACGGCATTGCAAGTGTTTCTCCAAAAGAGATAGACAAAATAAACATTCTTAATGCTTCAATAAAAGCAATGCACAAGGCGCTGAATAAACTTAAACCTCAGCCCCAATCAATAATTGTGGACGGCAACAAATTCAAACCATACAAGAAAATTCAGCACAAGTGTATTGTTAAAGGAGATGCCACATATGCTTCAATAGCAGCTGCTTCCGTGCTTGCAAAAACCGACAGGGACGCTTACATGTTAAAAATTGCAAAGGAATTTCCGCAGTACGGCTGGGATAAAAACATGGCTTATCCCACAAAAGAACATAGGGCCGCTATAGAAAAATATGGTGCAACCAAGTATCACAGAATGACTTACCGGTTGCTGCCGGAATTAAAATTATTTTAACATGTCCAGATTCCGCAGCTATATACTTCCAATAGCAATTATTCTTGGATTAATTTTTCACGGCTTTTGCGGAAAATATGCATACCTGGCTCCCTACTTTGTCTTTGCAATTTTAATTCTCAATTTTGTGGCGATAGACTTACGTAAACTGCACATTTCCAAACTGAATTATATTATCATGCTCTTTCAGGTTGTTATAAGTCTTGCGGCATATTTTACGGTTCATTATTTATTTGGAAATGAGGTTGTCGCTCAGGCCGTTTTGATTGGCATACTTTGCCCCGTTGCCGCTTCCATTGTAGTAATATCTACTATGCTTGGGGCTGACAGAGAAACGGTTACAGCGTATACAATTGTCGGAAATATAATGGTTGCAGTAGTGGCTCCTGTCTATTTTTCATTCATCGGTCAGCAACAAGATATGCCTTTTTGGACCTCTTTCTTTCTGGTTTTCAAAAAAATAGGACCCGTTATAGGCCTGCCGTTCTTTATTGCTCTGCTTGTTCAAGTTGCGCTTCCAAGGGTTGGGAGTTATCTCAGCAGATTTAAAGATTATACTTTTTATCTATGGGCCGCAGCCTTATTTCTTGCTCTTGGTCAGACAATTAATTACGTCTTTAACCATGGCCGCGGAAACGCAAAGGTCATTATTATATTAGGACTTGCGTCCGCACTGGTCTGCTGTTTCCATTACGGCATAGGAAAACTGATTGGTAAAAAATACGGAGATTCAATGGCCGGAGGCCAGATGCTTGGGCAAAAAAATACCGCCGTAGGGATGTGGATGTCAAACACTTACCTGCTCCCGATGGCAGCCGTATTCCTGGCATTTTATTCCATATGGCAAAATCTGTTTAACAGCTGGCAATTGTGGATGCACGATAAAAACAATGCACCGGATAAACATTAAATCCACGGCATCGGGGAAATTTTCTTGATTATTTTGAGTTAATGGCGTCAACCGGGTTGAGGTTGGCGGCAGCATGAGCCGGAATCATGCCGCTGAGGATTCCTATGATTGAGGCGATTAGAACACCGGCGAGTATATTGCCGAATGTTAGGGTTACTTCATATTCAGGCGGAATAGGGGCGACAAGCAGGATGACGGCAACCAACAGTATGCCCACGATTGCGCCTGCGATGGCGAGCAACACAGCCTCAGTAAGAAACTGAGTAAGAATAACATACTTCTTTGCACCTAAAGCCTTTTCTATGCCGATGATATTGGTTCTCTCTTTAACGGAGACAAACATAATATTGGCAATTCCAAACCCCCCAATCAAAAGAGAGAAGCCTGCAATAATCCATCCTACTCTGTTAATAGCCGAAAAAATAGATTTAACCATATCCATAACCGTGGTCATCTTCATTGTAGAAAAATTATACTTATCGCTCGGCCGCAATCTTCTATGCTGACGCATAAGCATTTTCAACTCACCCGTAAACTCATCTGCATCAATGCCTTCCTTTGGTACTGCTATTATGGCAAGATCCTCCATATCATCAAAGCTTGCCATCATTTTTCCAAATTTAAACGGAATAAAAACAGATTTATCAGTCTGCATCATATTCACAATACTGTTCCCCTGCTTTTCAAAAACTCCAATAATAAGTGCTCCGTAACCGTTAATCTTAATAAGTTTTCCTATTGGATTCTGCCCCGGATAAAGTTGCTGAGCAACTTCATATCCAATAATGGCAACCGTCTTCCCTTCATCCGCTTCCGCCTCTGTAAAAAACCGTCCGTCTTGCAAATCAACATTTACAATCTTCCTAAAATTGCCCACGGGACAAACTATATCTCCGTTCTCTATAGAATTTCTGCCGTTCTTTAAAAGTCCTTTAAATCCGGCATTTAAGACAATAGCATCTGCTTTCTTTGAATTCTCTTTTAAAAATTTATAATCCTCATATGTAATGGAAGGGCGTCTCATATAATCCCACCACTTAAATTCTCCAGTTGTATTCATTACAGAATTTCCCTGGTCGTCCTCCGCTCCCATGCCCGGCCATTTGGAAATCTGAACAGCGTTGCTGCCCAAACTTTCAAAACCTTTTCTCACATTGCTTTGCAAAGCATCAATTGCGGTAAAAACCGCTACAATACAAAAAATGCCAATACTCACTCCCAACAGAGATAAAAAAGTGCGGAATTTATTGCTTTTAAGCTCATTATAAGCAAATATCATCCCTTCTTTAAGCAGTCTTAAGACCACTCTGGCCTTCTTAATAATATTTTGCTTCTTCATAATTCAACCTTATCCTGTTAATTTTTTTTCTCTAGTCCAAGCTTCTTTTTCATATCCCTTAATGCATCAAAAGCATCCATCGGAGACATTGTATTCAAATCTAACGATTCTAATTTTTTCTTTAAGTCTACAAGCAGCGGGTCATCCAGCTGGAAAAATGAGAGCTGCAAACTATCATCCTCTTTTTTCTTACGCTCTTTATTCCGCTCAGCCTCAACTTGTTCCTTTTCCATCGCAGTAAGCTTTTTCTGCGCCGCGTCAATTACGGCAGCCGGCATACCCGCCATGTTTGCAACATGTATTCCAAAACTGTGAGCAACGCCGCCCGCACACAACTTTCTCAAAAATATAACCTTATCTCCCGTCTCCTTCACCGCAATATGATAATTTTTAACTCTCGGATACAACTTCTCAAGTTCATTAAGTTCATGATAGTGCGTTGCAAAAAGCGTCTTTGCCTTCATTCCGTTTTGATGAATATATTCCACTATAGCCCAGGCAATTGACATACCGTCAAAAGTACTGGTTCCGCGGCCTATTTCATCTAACAGCACAAGACTTCTCTGCGACAAATTATGAAGTATTGTTGCCGTCTCTGTCATCTCCACCATAAATGTGGACTCACCCTGTGAAATATTATCAGACGCTCCGACTCTTGTAAATATCTTGTCAACCAAGCCTATAGAAGCGCTCTTTGCCGGAACAAAAGAACCTGCCTGCGCCAGCAAAACAATTAAAGCCGTTTGCCTTAACAGCGCGCTCTTACCCGCCATATTAGGACCCGTCAAAATTATAATTTGCTGATGATCATTATCCAGCATCAGATCATTTGCTACGTATTTCTCCCCGGCCGGCATCATTGTTTCCAAAACGGGATGACGCCCCTGTTCAATTTCTATTTTGTAGCCGTCATTAATTTGCGGTCTGCTGTATTTGTTCTCATCTGCAAGCTGAGCAAATCCGGCAAGACAATCTATTGCCGCTATTGCGCTGCAAGTCACCTGAATAGAAGAAATTTCAGATTGAATCGCCTTAACCAGTTCTTGATAAATCAGTCCCTCTATTTCATAAATTCTGGACTCAGCTCCAAGAATTTTCTCTTCATATTCCTTCAGCTCCGGGGTGATATATCTTTCCGCGTTAACCAGCGTCTGCTTTCTAATCCATTCCTGGGGAACTTTATCTTTATATGTATTTCTTACCTCCAGATAATACCCAAAAACATTATTATAACTTATTTTTAATGAGGATATTCCTGTTCTATCGCTCTCTCTTTTCTGCAAATCAATCAGGTACTCTTTGCTGTTGCGCGAAATACCTCTTAGCTCATCCAGTTCCTTGTTAACTCCGCCTGCAATTATGTCTCCCTTGCCAAGAATTGAAGCCGGATTCTCTACCATGTCAGTTGCAATAAGATTGGCAAGATATTTAAACTCTTTAAGGTCCCGATTGTATTGAGAAAGAGGATAGACCAAATCTGAAATCGGTTTTATTTGGTCCAGTCCGCGTCTTAATTGAACTGTCTCTCTGGGTGAAATTTTTCCTGCGGCAGCACGTCCAAGAATTCTCTCCATATCTCCAATCTCTCCCAATTTCTTTTGAACATCAATTCTAACATCTTTATGTTCAACAAAATATTGAACCGCATCATATCTTTTCTCTATCTCTTCAGCTTCTTTAAGCGGCATCCCAATCCAAGAACGCAAAAGACGCGCCCCCATGGGAGAAGAGGTTTTGTCCACAACGCTAATCAAAGAAACACCTCCCGCAGCAACCGTAGAAAATACCTCCAAGTTTCTGACAGTGAATTTATCCAGCCAAACAAAATTTTTCCCGTCTATTCTGGATACGGAATTTATTTGTGCAGCATCCGTAATATGATTTTGTTCCAGATAAAATAGCGCGGCACCGGCCGCAGTTTTTGCAAGAGTCAAACCGTCTATTCCAAAGCCCTTAAGCGCCTTTTCTCCAAACTGTTTCTTTAATTTATCCTCACACGCTTCCGGGACAAAGGCCCAATCATCAATTGACGTGATGTAAAAATCTTCTCCAAATTTTTTCTTAAAGCCCGCTTCATATCCCTTCTGCAGAAGCATCTCCTTGGGTTTCATATCGGATAGCAGAACTTCCAGATAATCAAGTGTTCCCTGCGCCACCTTAAATGTTCCCGTAGAAACATCAACAAACGCAACGCCACCCTCGTCTCCGGAGAAAAACATCGCACATAAAAAATTGTTCTCTTTTAAATCCAGCAGTTGCTCATTATAAGCCACCCCCGGCGTAACAAGCTCAGTGACACCTCTTTTAACAATATTCTTTGCAAACTTAGGGTCTTCCAGCTGGTCACAGACAGCAACTTTGTATCCCGCGCGCACCAGCTTTGGAAGATAATTATCAATGGCGTGATGAGGAAAGCCGCACAATTCAACAGCTGTCGGGACACCGTTAGAACGTTTTGTAAGTACAATTCCAAGCACTTTGCTGGTGGTTACGGCATCATCCCCGTATGACTCATAAAAATCCCCCACACGCATAAGCATCAAGGCTTCAGGGTACTGAGCCTTAAACTTGTAATATTGCTTCATCAGCGGCGTGTCTAAATTTCTCTCTGCCATAGCAACGCAAAATTAGCATAATAAATCAAAAGGAACGAGCAATCCCGTCAAATTCCTATCTTTGTAGATATTGCAGCAATATTTAAATAAGTGGCTTAAAACAATGAAAAATTTTAAAAATTTAATCTCGACAGTTTTACTTTTTGCTCTGGTGTTTACCGGAGGGAGCATCTCTGCCAAAAAAGTTACAGTCTCTTCTCAGACTAAAAAAGACATCAATGCAGACATAGCGCAGATAATGAAAGAGTTCAACACTGTCGGACTTGGCGTTGCCGTTGTCAGAAACGGTCAAATTGTTTATGCAAATTCTTGGGGATACAAAAATTTAGAGAACAAAACGCTATTAAAAAATGATGACATCTTTAGAATAGCGTCTATATCTAAATCGTTCACTTCTACCGCAATAATGCAATTGGTGGAGCAAGGAAAAATCTCCCTTGATGAAGATGTATCTGATTTAATAGGATTTAAAGTCAGAAATCCAAAATATCCCGATGTAAAAATTACAGTAAAAATGTTGCTGTCACATACTTCCAGCTTAAATGACAGCGAGGGATATTTTACAATAGATGTTATAGACCCATCTAAATCAAAGACTTATTATAAGGCATACAATGATTACAAACCCGGAACCGGATATGAATACGCCAACCTTGGGTATAATACTTTGGGAACTATTTTGGAAAGAGTAAGCGGGGAAAGATTTGACCGGTATATTGTTAACCACATTCTTAAACCGCTTAATGTTTACGGCGGTTATTGGGTTGCAAGCTTGGACAAGAGCAAATTTGTCAGTTTGTACAATTGGAATAACGATACAAAAAAATATGATGTCAGACCGGAAGCTTATGACCCGCGGACTGAACAAATTGCCAATTATCAAATGGGGCGTTCTACGGCCGTTTTCTCCCCTACGGGCGGAATGAAACTTTCACCTACCGGACTTGCAACCGTTATGATGATGCACATGGGGCTTGGAACTTACAACGGCAAAAAAATCATAAGCAAGGAAAGTGCTGAAATGATGCAATCTGCACAATTTGGTCCCGATGATGAATATGATCATTATGGCTTTGCATTAAGGAGAGGATACGAATTGCTGGACGGTTATGAAATGATTGGACATGTGGGTGAAGCATACGGCGTCCATACTTCTATGTTTTGGAACAGCGACCGCACATTTGGTTTTGTTGTTATGACAAACGGAAATCAGGAAAAGTGGGAAAGAGGTTTTATGGCCATCCATCGCAGAGTAGATAAATGCCTGTACAACAGATTAATCAAAAACACATCTGCAGATACGCGCAAGGCGGAGATAGAAAAAATGGAAAATAATAATGCCACAATAAACAGGCAGATTGATAGCATTATGAAGGTTAATGAAGCGGTCGGACTTGGCGTTGCGGTTGTTAAGGACGGACGCATAATTTACAGAAACACATGGGGATACAAAAATTTGGAAAACAAGACTCCGCTTGCTGAAGATGATTTATTCAGAATTGCCTCCATCTCAAAATCTTTCACCGCCACATCCATAATGCAGCTTGTTGAACAGGGTAAATTGAGTTTGGATGAGGATGTGTCTGATTTGGTTGGCTTTAAGGTGCGCAATCCAAAATATCCCGATGTTAAAATTACTTTATACATGCTGCTTTCTCATTCATCCAGTTTGAACGACAGTCAGGGATATTTTACACTTGATGTTATAAATCCCGAAAAATCAAAAGATTACACAAAAGCATACAATGACTATTGCCCGGGAACTAAATATGAATACTGCAATTTAGGTTATAATACGCTTGGAACTATTTTGGAAAGAACAAGCGGCGAGAGATTTGATCAATATGTTGTACATCACGTACTTAATCCATTATTTGTTTATGGCGGATACTGGGTTGCAAGCCTGGACTCATCCAAATTTGTAACGCTTTATGATAAAAACGAGAAGACCGGAAAATATGAACCTCAGCCGGAAGCGTATGACCCAAGAACGGAGCAAATAGCTAATTATCAGATGGGTTATTCTACTCCTGTATTTTCTCCAACAGGCGGAATGAAGCTTTCACCAACGGGATTGGCAACGGTTATGATGATGCACATGGGACTTGGCAAGTATATGGATATGAGAATAATAAAACCGGAAAGCGCGCTTCTTATGCAAAGCAGACTGGTTGGTCCTACAGACGAGGGAGATGATTATGGATTTGCAATCAGAACGTCAAAACAGTTGCTGGACGGCAAAACAATGATAGGTCATACGGGAGGAGCTTACGGCGTTTTCACGTCCATGTTCTGGAATAGAGAGCGCACATTCGGAATTGTTGTAATGACAAACGGATGTAATGGGAGAATGGACCATCATTTTATGTCAATACATCGCGATGTTGATAAATGTCTATATGACAATTTAATAAAAGGAACTGAGGCTGACAGATAAATAAAATCAGTATTCACATCACGACGGGTTAGCAACAGATGAAGAAGGTATTGATTATAACATATTATTGGCCTCCGGCGGGAGGAAGCGGAGTTCAGCGTTGGTTGAAGTTTGCAAAATATCTTCCGCAATTTGGATGGCAGCCTATTATTTATACCCCGCTGAATCCGGAAGTTAATTCGGAGGATGCTTCTCTTGCAAAGGACATAGCTCCTGATATTAAAGTTATAAAACGCAAGATTCTAGAACCTTACGCCATCTATAAATTACTGTCGGGAAAAAAGAAAAATACAAAAATTCAGGCAAATGCCGTAGATCAGAACAATTCCGGCGGTATTTCCGTTTTCATAAGAGGAAATTTTTTTATCCCTGATCCAAGAATATGGTGGGTTAAACCGTCCGTAAAATTTTTAAAAAAATATTTGACAAAGAACCATGTCGATGCTATCATAAGTACGGGCCCTCCTCAGTCTATGCATCTGATTGCAAGAAAATTGCATGCAGAATTAGACATTCCGTGGATTGCCGATTTCAGAGATCCTTGGACAAAAATCTTTTATTTTAAACATCTGAATCTTACAAAGTTCGCCCGCAAGAAACATGAGAAGCTGGAGCAAGGAGTTCTTGATGAGGCTGATAAGGTTGTTGTTGTTTCTCCTCAAATGAAGGAAGATTTCAGCTCAATGACCAAAACTCCCATATCTTTAATAACCAATGGTTTTGATCCGGATGATTTTAAGAGCAACAATCAAGGTAAGGCGGAAAAAGAAGTTACTTTAAAAATTGACGCGTTCACAAAGAATAAATTTACTATTGTGCAGACCGGACTTCTTACGGATGCTGCCAATCCGGATTTGTTTTGGAGAGAGCTTGGAGCAAAAGCGGTGGAAGAGAGCGATTTTAAAAAGGATTTTTTGTTTGTAACAATGGGGCAGACGGATGCTTCCGTCACCAAGGAAATAGAGGAAGCAAATCTTACGGGAAACGTAAAAAACCTTGGTTACGCTCCTCATTCAGAGGCTATTGCATGGCAGAAAAGAGCGGATTTGCTGATCCTGCCTCTGAGAAAAGAAAAAGAGGCAAAAGCAATTCTGACCGGAAAGTTTTTTGAATACCTTGCAAGCGGTTCTAAAATTCTTGCTTTTGGCCCGCGCAACAGCAATCTTGGAGACGCAATGCGTGAAACTCAGTGCGGTACAATTTGCGAATATGAAAACGGCGGCGGCATAAGAAAAGCGATTGATGCCGCTTACGAAGAATTTAAAAAAACGGCGGCGGCAGGCAGCTGGTCAACAGAAATAAATTCCCCCGCAAAGAGCATCTCTCCGGCAGCGCAACAATATGCCAGACCCGTTCTGGCCGGGCAATTTGCAGAACTCTTAAATGAATTAAAAAAATAAAAAATATGTCAGAGTTAAAAACACAAAGTTGGTCTAAAAAATTATTGCCGTACATTCTGGCAATTCTTGTCTTTATAATCATAGGATATTCCTATGCACCCTACACATTACAGGGGAAAGTTGTAAATCAATCAGATATATCCAGCTGGAACGGAATGGCAAATGAGATTGTGACATGGAATGACGCCCATCCCGGAGATAGAACTTTGTGGACAAACTCTATGTTTTCCGGCATGCCGGCAACTACTATTTCTGTTAAATATCACGGAGATTTCACCCAATATATTTATGATTTGCTTTTCATTGGCCAGCGGCCGGCAAGTTATTTAATTATCTGTATGATAGGGGCTTTCTTGATGTTTCTGGCCTTTGGAGTCAACATCTGGCTTGCAATATTGGGAGCAATTGCAATGGCATTTTGTTCTTACAACATGCAAATAATTCAAGTTGGGCACAACTCAAAAATGATAGCAATTGCATTTATGCCATGGGTTATAGCTTCTCTTGTTTACGCCTATAAAAGGAACTGGCTGTGGGGCGCTATTTTCTTTGCCTTCACTTTAAGTTTCCAAGTAAAAGCCAATCACCCCCAAATAACTTACTACATGGCAATCATTGTATTAGGATTTGTAATATGGCAGCTTTGCGATGCCCTAAAAGACAAAACCTTTCCAAAATTTTTTAAGATTTCACTTGCCGTTTTGATAGCCGGCTTGCTTGGAATTGCAACAAACATAAATCATTTGTGGCCTACTTATGAGTATGCAAAACATACAATGAGAGGTGGAACGGAACTTAAACAAAACACTCCCGCCGGACTGACTAAATCTGTTGGCGGTAGCAAGAGCAGAAACGGCTTGGATTTGGAGTATGCAACACAATGGTCCTATGGAATAAATGAAACGCCAAACTTATTTATTCCCAATTTTAACGGCGGTTCATCTGCCGGCGCATTATCGGAAAAATCAGAGACTTATAAAATAATCTCTCAAAATTATCAAGGTGCGGATAAGGCTATTCAACAAATGCCCACATACTGGGGTCCTCAATCTTTTACTGCAGGGCCTATGTACATGGGAGCTATTTGTATATTCCTATTTTTGCTTGGTTTCTTTGTTCTTAAAGGAGGCCTGAAGTGGTGGGTTGGATGCGTTACGCTTTTAGCGCTGATGCTTTCATGGGGTTCTCATTTTATGGGACTTACAGAATTATTCTTTAACTATGCCCCGCTTTATAATAAGTTCAGAACGGTCTCAATGATACTCGTCATCTTGCAGGTAATGATCCCGATACTTGCCGTACTTGCTGTAAATGAGATGATTAACGGGAATATTAAAAAAGAGGAGGCCAAAAAGGCAATGTGGTGGGCGCTTGGAATTACGGGCGGCTTTGCTTTGCTGTTTGCCGTATTCCCTTCTCTTGCAGGCAGTTTTACCGGCCAATCGGATTCACAGCTGCCTAAAGAAATTGCCGCTTCTTTAGCTCTGGACAGAATCTCTCTATTGAGAGCAGATGCCTTCCGCTCTTTGATTTTTGTTCTGCTTGCAGCAACAACGCTATGGTGCGGATTTACTAAAAAATTAAAACCGGTACATGCTACAATTATTCTCATTGTTCTGGTAATCTTTGATATGTGGAACATAGACAAGAGATATTTGAGCAGCAGTGATTTTGTAAGCAAAGATGAATTTACAAGCGTGCTTAACAAACGCCCGGTAGATGAAATGATATTAAATGACAAGACACCTGATTATAGAGTTTTGGATTTATCCGTTGACCCGTTCAACAATGCATATACAAGTTACTGGCATAAAACAATCGGAGGTTATTCTCCCGCAAAATTGCAGCGTTATCAAGATTTGATTGAACATGATATTATGCCTGAAATTCAAGCTATTGCAAAAGAGCTTGACAGCGCCAAAACAATAACGGAAGCAAATGCCGCAATAACTTATCATCCTGTATTAAGCATGCTAAATACAAGATATATAATACTGAACGCTAAAACCCCTCCGCTGGTAAACAGCTATGCACTAGGCAATTGCTGGTTTGTTAATAATGTTGTACCGGCACAGGATGCAAATGACGAGATGGATAAGCTGCAGTCAATAGACCCGCATAAAACTGCCGTTGTTGCAAAAGATTTCCTGGAAAAAGATGTACAACTTAAACAATTCTCGGCCGTTCCAAAAGATACCGCTGCAGATTTCTCATCCATAACATTAACGTCTTACGCTCCAAACAAATTAATTTATCATTATACGGCAAAGAGTCCTAAGGTTGCATTATTCAGCGAGGTTTACTACAACCCAGGATGGACGGCAACTTTAAAGAATCCGTCGGGAGAAAAAAAGTTAAACATTTTCCGCGCCAACTGGATTTTAAGAGGTCTGGTTCTTCCTGCAGGAGACGGAGATATAACATTCTTCTTTGAACCCGAGAGCTTCACAAAAGGCGAGCTTTATTCAGAAATTGCAAGTGGTATTTTAATCCTTCTTTTAATAGGAGGAATTGCTTACAGCGTTAGAAAGAGGAGAAAATTAAAGCCCGTTGCAGATTAAATCAGACCGTTAATCATAATCAGGGCCACTCCTACAGGCGCAAGATATTTTATAAGCAACAGTACCGTACTTAAAAACCACGGATAATAATTGTATTTTCCACTGCTTGTAAATTCATCTTTGAAATCTTTTTTGCTAAGCCTCCAGCCGACAAAAAGTACTGCCAGCAAGCCGCCGCCTGTCATAAGCACATTTGCGGAGATAAAATCAAAGAAATCAAAAATATTCTTCTTAAAAATATGCACTCCGCTCAAAGCTCCCTGTGAAAGGGCGCATAAAGTACCTAAAATCAAGACTACTGTAAAAGAGAGCAAAGTAGCTTTCATGCGATTTGCCTTAAATTCCTCTATCAGGTATGCAACCATAACTTCCAGCAAAGAAATAGAGGAAGAGATGGCGGCAATAAACATTATGAAGAAGAACAGAATTCCCATAAGCCATCCAAAAGGCATATTTGCAAATACGTATGGAAGAGTCACAAATGCAAGCCCGGGGCCTTGCGTCGGAGAGATGCCATAGGAAAATACAGAGGGCATTATTGCAATACTTGCAAGTATAGCAACCATTGTATCCGCAAGCGCTGTTAATCCGGACGTTTTAAACAAATTGTCTTTTTTGTTTGAATATGAAGCATAGGTAATAATTGTGCCGCATCCCAGGGATAAAGAGAAAAATCCTTGCCCCAAAGCTGCTATCACAGTGTTAGTTGTAACCTTAGACCAGTCCGGCTTAAAAAGAAATTTAATTCCCTCTCCGGAGCCCGGCAAGGTAAGAGACCTAACCATAATTACTATAAGCAACACAAACAACACAGGCATCATTACTTTATTGCACTTCTCTATGCCGTTCTTTACACCCATAAGAACCACAGCACAAGTGCATACTAGAAATATCAACATGTAAAGAGTGTTCTTAGTACTTGATGTTGAGACACTTGTGAAAAGATTATTAAATGTTCCCTGGCCCGCAACTGAAAAATTCATCCCAATTGCCTTAATCAAATAATCAATTGTCCAGCCGCCGACAACACAATAAAATGACAAAACCGTTGTTACGCCAAGCACACAAACAAGTCCAGCATATTTCCACTTGGACCCCGGCGCGAGTACTTTAAAAGCTCCGTAAACATCTTGCTGACTGCGTCTTCCAATTACAAATTCTGAAATCATTCCCGGCAAACACAAGAAAACAACGCATATCAAATAAATAATGATAAACGCAGCGCCACCGTTTGTTCCCACCAGATACGGGAACCTCCAAAGATTGCCAAGTCCTACTGCTGAACCTATTAGCGCAATAAGTGTCCCGAATGAACTGCCAAATCCGTCCTGCCTTGCCATAATTTTTTAATACTTTTGGTATGTAATGAATTGAAAATCAATATTATTTTCGGCATCATGCATAACCGGAGATTTTTTTACCTCGGTCCATTCTGTCATTTTTATTTCCGGAAAAAAAGTATCTGCTCCCTCCTTGTGAGAATAAATTTTTGTGATGTAGAGTCTGTCGGCGAACTTAAAAAATTCTCTATAGATGCTGCCTCCGCCTATTACAAAGAACTCATCATTAGAGTTTTGCGCATAGCGGGCAAGTTGTTCAAAATCGTTTGCCAATTCAACCGACGTGTTGGACGGGGTTCCGTCTTTTTTTAATTTTGAAACTTCCGGCAGCGGAAAATTTTGATGTGACACAATAATATTTCTTCTGCCCGGAAGCGGACGCCCTATTGATTCAAACGTTTTTCTCCCCATGATCACGGGATTACCCAAAGTGGCGGCCTTAAAGTATTTAAGGTCTTCACTTATATGCCAAAGGAGCTTGTTTTTCATCCCGACAGCTCCGTCTTCCGCTACTGCAACAATAAGAGACAACATCTTATCTATAACTATTGATATTTACAAAATATTAAAACCTGCATATTATACGGCAACAGGGGCTTTGATGGAAGGCCACGGATTATAATCTGCAAGTTCAAAATCTTCATACTTAAAAGAGAATATATCTTTTTGGTCTCCGTGTATTATCATCTTTGGAAGCGGCCTCGGCTCTCTGGAAAGTTGCTCTTTAACTTGCTCAAAATGATTAAGATATATATGGGCATCACCCAATGTGTGTACAAAGTCTCCCAACTTGAAGCCGCACACTTTGGCAATCATCATTGTGAACAATGCGTAAGATGCTATGTTAAAGGGGACTCCCAAAAATGTGTCCGCACTCCTTTGATAAAGCTGGCATGATAACGTATTATCCGCTACATAAAATTGGAATAAAGAGTGACACGGAGGAAGAGCCATTTTATCAATTTGCGCCACATTCCATGCAGAAATAATCAATCTCCTGGAGTCCGGATTTTTCTTTAGCTGATCCATCAGATTTGAGAGCTGGTCAATGGTCTGCCCGTTTCCGCAATCCCATCTTCTCCACTGCGCTCCGTAAACCGGGCCGAGCTCGCCTGTTTCATCCGCCCACTCATCCCAAATGCTGACGCCGTGCTCCTTTAAATATTTAACATTGGTATCTCCCTGAATGAACCACAAAAGTTCATAAATAATTGATTTCAAATGTACTTTCTTTGTGGTAAGCAACGGGAATCCGTCATTCAAATGAAATCTCATCTGATATCCAAAAATACTTTTAGTCCCCACTCCTGTTCTATCGTGCTTTATAACTCCCTCATGCATAATTTTTTGAAGGAGATCAAGATACTGCTTCATGCTAAATAAATTCTATTTGAAAAGGTTCTATCGCAAAGTTATTTATTTTTCCTCCAAAAAAACATAAGCCCAAAAAGAATAACTATTCTGACTCTTTTTGTTTCATAATTGTGGCGAAAAAATTTTCAGCAATATTGGCAAATGATCGCTCGCTCCTCCCAAATACTGCGGGCCGTTTAAAGTTTTCTTCAACTTTTCTCCAAGAAACATTTTATCTTTTTGCAGCAGAAAATCAGATTTGAAAATTTCCATGCCGGGGTCGGTACAAAAAATCCACTGTGCGTTTTTGCCATAGTTTTCCAATGATACATCCTTTTTATAAACAAGATGTTGCGATATTAAAAACTGATCCAGCATCTCCCATCTTCCGTTATATTTGTGAGTCCCCCCGTTACTATTGGAGATTAAAAAAGATGAAGCGCAGTTTTTAAATCCCGACAGATTTTTCAATGGTTCGGATTCCGGAGTGTCATTAAAATCTCCCATGAGAATAATATTTGCATCCGGCCGGGATTGAAGTATGGAGTCTGTAAACCAGCGTACTATATTAGAAACCAGCATTCTGCTTCTTAGCGTCTTTTGTTCTCCTCCAAGTTTGGAAGGCCAGTGATTAACCAGCACATGCAGCGTATCTAATTCATTTACAATTCCCTTGGCATAGAGCACCCATCTGGTTTTAAAATTTTTCAAATATGCATCTTTGCCGCCGGCAACTTTTAAAAGGATAGAACTGTCGGGAATAAACTTGATTTTTAAGAGTTTAAAACGGGACGGCCTATAAAGCAAAGCCACATCTATGCCGCGCTCGTCTTGTGAGTCTTTATGTATTATCTTGTAATTAAGACGTGCCAGCGGCGTTTCATTCACAAGCTGGTTTAATACAAATCTGTTCTCCACCTCAGCCAGACCAATAAGCGCCGGAGGTTCTGCGGCCGGAGGTTCCATACCGACAGCCCCCGTTTGCCCGCTTGCAGAAATAATGACTTTTGCTATGTCATCTCTCTTTTTCTCAAATTTTTTCCACGTCCAGAAATACTTGCCAAATGGCGTGAAGTCATTGTCGTTAGTTCCCGGATTATCAAACGGTTCAAAGAAATTCTCCACATTCCAAAACATCACAATCAAAATAAGAACCTTCCCAACTTCTTTCATAATTTCTTTTTTTGAGGTAGAAATAAAAAGAAGTTAAAGAATAAATCCAACTAATTTGATGTATTTATTATGAAAAACCGGTAAAATTGTTAAATTTGCATAATTACCGTTAGATAATAACACCGTCATACAAAATATAAGATATGTCAGTAAAATGTGGTATTGTCGGGCTCCCGAATGTAGGTAAGTCCACTCTATTTAATTGTATCAGCTCTGCTAAGGCAGAAGCTGCGAATTTCCCGTTTTGTACTATTAATCCCCAAATAGGATTTACCTCTGTTCCGGATGAAAGGTTAGAAACGCTGGTAAAAATGGTTCACCCAAAGAACATTGTTCCTGCTACAGTAGAAATTGTAGACATTGCCGGGCTTGTAAAAGGAGCCAGCAGGGGAGAAGGTCTTGGAAATCAATTTCTTGCAAATATAAGAGAAACAGATGCTATCTTACATGTGCTAAGATGTTTTGATGATACAAACATTGTTCATGTTAACGGCAGCGTAGACCCTGTAAGAGATAAGGATATTGTGGATACTGAGCTGCAAATTAAAGATTTAGAGACTGTAGAGAGCAGACTGTCTAAAGTTCAGAAACAAGCAAAGACCGGCGGAGACAAGGACGCTCTTAAACTTTGCAATGTACTGGAACAATACAAGGCGGCGCTGGAAAAAGGCAAATCTGCAAGGACGGTAACTTTTGAAAACAAGGATGAGCAAAAACTTGCAAGTGAATTGTATTTGCTTACAAATAAGCCCGTTATGTATGTTTGCAATGTGGATGAGATGAGCGCAAAGGATGGAAATGCTTATGTGGAAAAAGTGAGAGAGACCGTTAAAGATGAGGGGGCGGAGATTTTGGTACTTGCCGCAAAGATTGAGTCTGATATTGCAGAGATGGAAACTTATGAGGATAAAAGAATGTTTCTTGATGAGATGGGATTAAAAGAGTCAGGCGTAGTACGTTTAATACAAAGCGCTTACAGGCTTCTTAATCTTGAGACATTTTTTACTCAGGGAGAACCTGAGGTTAGAGCCTGGACTTATAACAAGGGGGATAAGGCGCCTCAAGCGGCAGGAGTTATCCATACTGATTTTGAAAAGGGGTTTATTAGAGCAGAAGTTATTAAGTTTCAAGATTTTGTGAAATACGGCTCAGAGGCGGCATGCCGCGCTGCAGGAAAACTTGCTACGGAAGGAAAAGATTACACGGTTCAAGATGGTGATATTATGCATTTTCTGTTTAATGTCTAGTGCCTAATATTTAATCTGTCGGGAGCCGCAATTAAATAAAACAACTTGTTAATATTGAATTGATGCTTAATAAAAATCTATTATTGGGTGATGAGGCGCTCGCCCTTGGCGCGCTTCACTCGGGAATTACAGGCGTATATGCCTACCCCGGAACACCCTCGACAGAAATTACCGAATTTATTCAGCGGCAGCAGATTACAAAAGAACGCGGTATCCACAGCGAGTGGAGTTGCAATGAAAAAACGGCTATGGAGAGCGCATTAGGCACATCTTATGCCGGCAAACGCGCGCTGGTATGCATGAAACACGTGGGGATGAATGTCTGTGCAGACGCATTTATTAATTCCGGCGTTACGGGTGCCAATGGCGGTTTGGTTGTAACGGCCTGTGACGATCCTTCTATGCACTCATCTCAAAATGAGCAAGATTCTCGTTTCTATGCAGATTTTGCAATGATACCCTGCTTTGAACCGAGCAATCAACAGGAAGCATATGATCTTGTAAGAGAAGCGTTTGACTATAGCGAGAATTTTAAAATCCCCGTACTTATGCGTCTGACCACACGTATGGCACATTCACGTGCAGTAGTGGAAAGTAATGAGGCTCGCAGAGAAAACGAATTGCATTATCCGGATAATCAGCGGCAATGGGTAACTCTTCCTGCTAACTCCATAGTCCGCGGAAAGCAATTAATAAAGGACTATGCGGAATTTGAGAATCAATCCGTGACAATGGGCCACAATGTACTGACGGATGGAAAGGATCATTCAATGGGCATTATTGCCTGTGGTTTGGGTTACAATTACTTAATGGAAAATTTCCCGGACGGCTGTCCTTATCCCGTACTTAAAATTACACAATATCCGTTCCCCAGGGCTTTGGCTCATGAATTGGCAGGCAAATGCAAAACTATTCTTGTAATAGAAGAGGGACAACCTCTTGTGGAACAAAAACTGGCCGGGGTTTTTGAAACCGGCATAACAATCAAGGGACGTTTGGACGGAACTCTTCCCAGGACAGGGGAACTCTCTCCGGATTGTGTACGCATTGCAACGGGTTTAAAACCACATGATACTTTTGCTCCGTCACAGGTTGCGGTGCCACGTCCTCCGGCTTTATGTCAGGGATGTAGCCATCGTGATTTTTATACAGCTTTAAATGAGGCATTAAAAGAATATCCAAAAGCACGAGTTTTTGGAGATATAGGTTGCTATACGCTTGGTTGGCTGGCACCTTTCCACGCCATCCACTCTACGGTTGAAATGGGAGCGTCACTTACAATGGCAATTGGCGCCGCTCAGGCGGGAGTATGGCCATCTGTTGCAGTAATTGGAGATTCAACTTTTACACACAGCGGCATGACCGGTCTGCTTGATGCAGTAAATATAAATGCCAATATTACTCTTTGCATCAGCGACAATTTAACCACAGGCATGACCGGAGGTCAGGATTCGGCCGGAACCGGCAGATTAGAAAAAATTTGCCTTGGCATAGGTGTGGACCCTGCTCATCTAAAAGTCATAATACCCCTTCCGGCAAATTACAAAGAGATGGAGAGGATTATAAAAGAGGAGTTGGAATATAAAGGAACCTCAGTAATTATTTCACGGCGCGAATGTATTCAGACCGCACGCCGTCACGCTCAAAGTAAAAACAAAAAATAATGAAACAAGATATCATTCTTTCTGGCGTGGGGGGACAAGGCATCCTTTCCCTTGCCACCATTATAGGCTGGGCAGCGCTCGACCAAAATTTACACCTCAAACAGGCAGAAGTTCACGGCATGAGTCAACGCGGAGGTGAGGTGCAAAGCAATTTGCGCCTATCCAACAATATTATTTTCAGTGACCTTATCCCCCGCGGCAACTGCGATTTAATAATATCGCTTGAGCCCATGGAGGCTTTGCGCTACCTGCCGTGGTTAAGCGGGCATGGTTGGATAATCACCAATACTTCTCCTTTTGTTAATATCCCAAATTATCCTGATGTAGAGGCAGTTAAGGCTGAACTTGAAAAGGTTGGCCGCGTCATAATGATTGACGTCAATACCATAGCGGGAAACTTAAAATCTCCGCGCAGCGCCAATATGGTTCTTCTTGGTGCGGCAGCTCCTTTTATCAAAATTCTTGAACCAAAGAACCTTATAGATGGGATTCGCAATACTTTTTCCGCCAAGGGAGAAAAAGTTACGGAAACCAACGTAGATGCTTTTAAAGCCGGCTTTGATTTTGCCCAAAAGCATCTAAAAAACAATTAAATAAATATTACCTATGCAAGCAATCGATAAAAAAATAATCGACAGCGTGCTCGGCGATATGAATATAGAGAATATCGCTCAGGCTACCATACGTCAATGTGTAGCCGTGAGTCGCGCTCTAGAAGAAAAGACAGGGGAAAAATTTATCCACTTGGAAATAGGCAGTCCAAGCATTCCCGCCAGTGAAATAGGAGTTGAGGCACAAATTGATGCGCTTAAGCATGGTGTTGCCTCTGTTTATCCAAGCATTAACGGAGAGCCCGTATTAAAAGAAACAGCTTCACAATTCATAAAAGCTTTCATTGACATAGATATTAGCCCCAGGGGTATTATTCCAACGGTGGGCTCAATGCAGGGTTGCTATAATCTTCTTCTTGAATGCTCGCAACTTAACCCTCAAAAGGACACAATTCTTTACATAGACCCTGGATTCCCGGTTCAACACACTCAGGCAGAGGTTCTTGGAATAAAAAGTAAGGGCTTTGACATCTATGAGTATAGGGGAGAGAAGTTGAAGGAAAAACTGGAAAATTATCTGAAAAATAATAACATTTGTGCCATTTTATTTTCCAACCCCAACAATCCTTCTTGGGTTTGTCTCACCCCGGACGAGTTAAAGATTATAGGTGAACTGGCAACAAAATACGATGCAATTGTACTTGAAGACCTGGCTTACTTTTGCATGGATTTTAGGAGCGATAAATCTCAACCTTTTGAGTTGCCGTTTCAACCTTCGGTTGCCAAATATACGGACAACTACGTGTTAATGATTTCCAGTTCAAAGGTGTTCAGCTACGCCGGTGAGCGTATAGCAATAGCGGCTATATCGGACAAACTATACAACCGCGAGTACCCGGAACTTAAGAGACGTTACCACATAGCTCGTTTTGGCGACAACTATCATTTAACATATTTATACACAGCATCATCCGGCACATCTCATTCTCCGCAATTTGCATTGGCGGCAATGATGCGGGCATCTATTGAGGGTAAATTAAATTTTGTACGTGTCACTTCAGAATACGGACGCCGTGCCAAACTGGTAAAAGAAATTTTTATAAAACACGGCTTCAACATAGTCTACGCAAAGGATTTAAATGAAAATGTCGCAGACGGTTTCTTTTTTACCGTAGGATACAAAAATATGGATAGCCGTACGTTACTTATGGAACTCATGCGCTGCGGCATTATAGCAATGGCTCTTGATACAACCGGCAGCTTGCAATACGGATTAAGAATTTGTGTATCTCTGCTGGCTCCCGACAGTACCATACACACTCTTGATGAGCGGCTTGGCATTTTTGAACAGCTCCAAAACAATTAAACAATAATAACCAGATGAACTACACAAGCGCCGATGAGGCCATGAAGCTCGTACATTCGGGCGACCACATTTACATTCAGGGCAGCACTTCAATTCCGGAATTGTTGCAGGAGGCTTTAGCAAGACGTGGTAATGAACTGCGAAACGTTGTCATTTATTCCGGCTGCAGCATTACTGATAAAGAAGCACCCTTCTGTAAACCTGAATTTAAGGATTCGTTTTTAGTTAACAGCCTGTTTTTAAGCTACAACCAGCGCCGTTGGGTACATGAAGGTTATGGGTCTGAAATACCCGCTTTTTTGGGTGAAATTCCCGGACTGTTTCGCAGCGGCCTTTTGAAGGTAGATATTACCTTTTTAAATTGTTCCCTTCCGGACGAGAATGGCTACTGCAGTTATGGAATCTCAGCTGATCTGGCAATGGGTGCGGTAGATTGCTCCAAAATAATAATTGCACAAATCAATAAAAGCATTCCCTACATGTATGGTGATGCTTTAATTCATGAGAGCAAAATAACCGCAGCCGTGGAATGCGACGATCCTCCTTTTATAATGAAACTTGGCGCTCCAAACACAATAGAACAGGCCATCGGCCGCAATGTAGCCGGTAAAATTCACGACGGGGCAACACTCCAAATTGGAGTAGGAGGAATACCGAATGCTGTGCTTCAGGCTCTTAGCGGCCACAAACATTTGGGATTGCACACAGAGGCAATGACTGACGGAGTCGTGGGTTTAATGAAAAAGGGAATCATTGACAACTCTCTCAAAAAAGTTATGCCGGGCATAAGCGTAGGCTCTCTCGCGATGGGCTCTAAGGAAATGTATGAATTCTTAAATTACAACAAGCAAGTTGTGATGAAAGATGTGGCCTGGACAAATGACCCGCAAATTATACGTCAGAACCCTAATGTAGCTGCTATCAATTCCGCTTTGGAAGTAGACTTGACGGGGCAAGTATGTGCCGACAGCATAGGTGATTACATATTTTCCAGCGTTGGCGGACAGCATGATTTTATGTATGGAGGAGCTCTGTCTCCGGGCGGCAGGACATTTATCGCGCTTCCTTCACGCACCGGAAACGGACATGGAAAAATAACCGCACATCTGACACCCGGTGCAGGCGTTGTAACCACCAGATTCCAAACACAATACGTTGCCACTGAATACGGCATTGTTTACTTGCGGGATAAAAACTATGCGCAAAGAGCAAAGGCCTTGATAAGCATTGCCCATCCGGATGACCGGGAAGCGTTGGAACGAGCCGCATGCGAACGCTTTGGATATTCTTTCCTGAGATTGAAGTAATAAATGGTTTTTTAGGGTTTTGGGGAGAAAAATATTATCTTTGCCCCCCTATAATTTTGAGAATTATACATAAAAATATTCAGATATGGCAGTTCTAGAGAAAATGCGCGTTAAGATGGGAGTGTTCATTTCCGTTGTTATCGCCATAGCGTTGTTAGCTTTTATTGTGGACCCGGAGACATTGCAGAATGCAATTTCTATGTTTTCCTCCAAGTATGATGTCGGAGAGGTGAACGGCAAGGGTATTTCATCACAATTATTCCAGAAAAGAATAGATTATTTCCAGAAGATTTATCAGATGACTACCGGTCAAACGGGAAGCGATGAGAAGACAACTGAGATGATTAACAATTCTGCATGGCAGAATGAGATGGCTCAGATGGTGATAATTCCAAACTGCGAGAAAGCCGGCTTAGCTGTTGGAGATAAGGAACTTATAGATATGAGTGAGGGAACGGATATCTCTCCCGTAATTGCAAGAGAAGCTAACTTTTTAGGGTCTGACGGAATGTTTGACAAAAACAAACTGCTTCAATTTATTCAGCAGATTCCGCAGGATAACAGCGGCAACCTTAAGATGTATTGGGATTATCTGCAGGAAAATATGACGCAAGACAGAATGTTCAACAAGTATGTAACCCTGCTTCAAAAGAGCACCATTGTTAATAAAGCTCAGATTCATCAAACAATAGAAGATAATAATGTGGCCTATAATGTTGATTTTGTTATTAAGCCCATCGGCTTTGCGCCGGACTCATCAATTAAAGTCACAAATGAGGAGATTAGAGCATATTATGATAAAATCAAAAAGACTCTAAAACAGTCGGAGAGCAGAGATGCGGAATTTGTGGCATTTGAAGTTAAGCCTTCCTCAGAAGATATGACTCTTGCAAAGAAGGACATTGATAAAGTGTTCCCGGAGTTCCAAGGTGTTTCAACAGAGGCAAATATGAAGACGTTCCTGGCAAAAAATTCTGATGCAAAATTTAGCGGAACATACTTTAAAAAAGGAGATCTTAGTTCTCTTTCCGAGCAGCTGGATGCATTTGCGGCAACGGCATCAGTAGGAGCTGTTTTACCTGTACAACTTGCTAATAATGTTTACTTTGCAGCTAGGGTGATGGATGTTAAGGCAATGCCAGATTCTGCCTTCGTAAAACAAATCTTTGTTAAAAATAATGAGAAAGAGGCCGACAGCCTTATTAACGTCATAAACAAGGGTGGAAATTTTGCAGCCCTTGCAGCCCAATATGCCGCCGGACAGCAGGTCCCTGAAGGACAAGAGCCGGGAGATATTGGTTGGATGACACAACAATACATGATGCCGGGATTTGAAAAAGTTCTTACTGCAAAAGCGGGAGATGTCTTTAAGGTTAAGAGCAACTACGGATGGCATATTGTCAAAGTATCTCAGGTTACAAAACCGGTAAGAAAGTCTCAAGTTGCCATTTTATCAAAGGAAGCAGTTGCAGGTAAAGAGACTTTTGCAAATTATTACGCTCAGGCAAACAATGTTGTTGAGAAGTGCGGAAAAGACATTAAGAAATTTGAACAATACGCACATTCTCAAAAACTTACATTATATCCTGTTCAGAACCTGACCCCGGGTTCAAAGAAAGTGGGCAGCTTTGATGATGTTAAAGAATTAAGCAGATGGATATTTGAAAATAAAGAGAATGAAGTTTCTCCTATAATTTCCGTCAATAATCAATATTTCTTTGTTGCTGCCGTTAGAAAAATCCATGAAGATGGTTATGCCACTCTCAAAGAAGTTGCGCCTCAAATAAAAAATTATTTGACAATGCTAAAAACCGGAGAACATCTGGCTCAAGTATGCAAGAAGACGGTCGGTGCAAATCCTGCCTCGCTTGATATTGTCGCAAATAAACTTGGTTTGACCGTAAGTTCACAGAACGGGGTGACGTTTACCAATCTGACACAAAGCCAACAACTTGATCCTAAGTTTATTGGGGCTATTTCTGCAGCTGCAAATACAAATAAAATCGTTGGTCCGGTTGCCGGTGATATAGGAGTGTATTATTTTCAGATCAAAGGAAAAGAAAAGGGCGCTTATTTCACAGAAAATGATGCTAAACAAAGAAGCATGCAAACATTTGCAAACATTGCAAATTACCTTCCTCAGATTATGGCACAAGATGCCGGCGTAAAAGATAAACGTTATAAGTTCTATTAATAGATAATTGTTCAATAAAATAAAAAAGGGTGGCTGCAAATGTCCACCCTTTTTTATTTAACGTTCAATTTTTAGGGAAACAATTTCAATTCTCTTACTAGAAGATTTAAGAACCGTGAAAACATATCTTCCCATTTGGACCTTTGTTTTCTCTTTTGGAAGCGACTCGGTAACGTCGGTTATCAATCCTGCAATTGTTGAATAATCACTGGATTCCGGGAGCTTAAAGTCATATTTTTTATTTAGCTCTTTTACTTCCAGTCTTGCGGAAAAAACATACTCGTCATCACTTATTTTTTTCTCCACAAGCATATCTTTATCCAGCTCATCATTTATGTCTCCAAAAATTTCCTCAATCAAGTCTTCCAGCGTTACTATCCCCTCCGTACCGCCATATTCATCTCTCACCGCAACAATAGAGTGTTGATTTCTAATCATAAATTCAAGCAAATTCTGAGCATCGTTATTCATTGGTACATAATGAATTGGCCTCAATAATTGCTCAATAGACCTGCCTGACTCCTTAAGAAGATCTTTTGAATGTACGTAACCAACAATATTATCTATTGTGTCGCGATAGACTATCACTCTGGAAAAACCTGATTCAACAAATATCCTTAATAAATCTGAACTAGAATCACTAATGTCTATTGCTGTAATTTCCGTTCTAGGTATAAGGCACTCTTTGATTTTTGTTGTGGAGAAATCCACGGCGTTTTGAAAAATTTCTATATCGCTTGCCGCCGGACTCTCTTCATTTTGAACCCCTTCTACTTGTTCAGATAAATTTATCAAATCGGTTTCATTAAAAACTTGAGTCATGTTCTGAGCCGAATGCTTCCGTTTATAACCTGCAGCATTAATGATAAGCTCTGATAGTTTATTTGTAACCCAAGTAAGAGGATAAAAAAGATAATAAAAGAATTTAATAATTCTATAAAAAGAGGAAAAAACACCGTTTGGATTTAAAAAACACAAAGCTTTTGGGAGAAATTCAGCTGTTATCAGAATTATTAAAGTAGCTATAATTGTCTCAACCACAAGAGATCCGCCAAGTGATGCAGTAATATATAATGTTATCCACGGATTAAGAATTTTAGCAGCAGCAATACCATAAATAACTGTAAAAATATTATTGCCCATCAGAAGAGATGAAATGAGACTGCCTTCGTCGCGGAAAAATTTATCCATGACAAATGCGTATTTCTTTCCCTCTTTTTTATCCAGAGCAACCTTTAGCCTGTTGCAATGTAAAAAGGCCATTTCATAACCGGAAAAAAGAGCGGAAAACAAAAGCGCAATTATAGCTATAACAATATGCGTTGTCATTTTTTCTCCTTCCCCTTCACAAGCAAATTATTTTGTTTTTTAACCGGTTTTAAGACCGGTCCGATAAAGTTAGCCGTATCCTTATAGAGGCCGTTTAAAATAGAATCTTTGCCCAGTCTGCTGTAACTGTCAAACGGCATCATTATATCAGCATTGCGGGCCATCTCGTCGCTCTCCATTCCATACCCCTGCATAAGACCTCTTGGTGATGACATTTTAACAAAACAATGAGTGTAAATTCTGTGATTGTTTTTATCCCAGTACAATGTATCAGTCACCATTTTCTCTCCCTTGACATAATTGAAAATTTCCACATTACCGTATGCAGCCCACGTCTCTTTGTATGTTTTTGATACAGTGTGTTTTGCCGCCCTTGCGTGAATATGGGTTTCCAGGAATCCGTCGCGATTATAAGAGTAAATATCAAAGCCCTTGGGAAATAATTCATAAGAGATCGTATCATTCTCATACTTCTCCATTTTCTTTGCCTCAACCCGCATTGTCAAACCGCCGTTTTCTGTCTGCACCGCATATATGCTGTCTACTATTTGCCTTGGTGCCTTATTTAAATCAACACTCTTTGTGGTCTGGGTTTTTTTCTCACACGCAACTAATAAACAAGATAATACAAAAGCGGCGGCAATTAATAATGTAATTGCTGCCGTTTTGTTGCTTTTAATATAAAGGGAGGCTCTCTGCATTATAAGGGAACCCTAAAATGTTACTTGTTTGTTCTAACAGTTGTGGTAGCACTCATGCCGCCGCAAGAAACAGAATAACTCTTGCCGTCCGTCAAATCATACATGAACGCATCCGCAGTCTTAGGGAAATATTGACGATACTTGGCAATATTTCTGTCAGCCTCACCGGTTAGGGACGGATCTTTCTCTTTGGCTCTAATCATATAATCAGTAGCAACCCAGAATTTAGCTCTTTGAGCCATTTCATCTCCGCCGCAACCTGTTGCTGCCCAAATATTTCCAATAAGCAAATCCGCCTTGCCGGAAAGAGC
>DAIRSJ010000004.1:0-22401 GCA_036804445.1 Candidatus Egerieousia sp. | reverse complement strand
AGTAATTTAACAATTATTTTTACAAGCATTGTATCCTCTTTGTTCTCGTTAAATCTTGGAGTAAATACTTTTATAAGATTGTCGCAAGTGGCAACTCCGCTGGAAATAAATGCATTCTGCAACGCAATCTGATCCTTCTTTAAAGTAGAGTCTGCGGGATTTGCAGTAATTTTTGTATCAAGAATATCATTCAAAACAGAATATGTGTTCATAACCTGCTCATCTGAAAGCTCTTTAGTCTTGTACAAATCTCCTGCTTTGATCATTGTATTAACCATCAAAGATGAATACGCATTAACGCCTCCCTCTTTTATTACATCCATTGAAGCATCATAAATTTTCTTAGTCTTTTGAGGATCTTTGCCGTAATAATTAATCATATCTATTACTTTGTTCTCATGAGCTCTGTATGCATTGTTTGGATAATACTGCGCTCTTATATCATTAAGCTGAAATAGAGTATCAATTAATTTATCTCTTCCTGCGGCATCACCTTTGTAATTATCAATACAATACTTAAGAATTTTTTGCCCCTCAATAAACATATTTTGACTTGCTGTAGGAGGGCATGTTTTATAGGCTTTTCTCCAAAGCGGAGCAGCCTCTTTCATATTGCCCTGCTTATAAGAATCTCTGTAGAAATTAAGATATTTAACGCAGTTAGCGCTGTCGCTTCCAAATCTACCTTGCGCAGACATCTGGTTTGGCATTACAAGAAGCGCACCTGCCATTAAACTTAATATTATTCTTAATTTTTTCATAATACGGTTGTTTATTTTTTATGTTTTAGTTGTTACTCTTTTTACGTGGGGGGACAAATTTACAAATTTTATTCATACCTAGGCTTGATAAACCAAATATCATGCAAGTTCAAACTCATTATGAATTGTACGTAATTCTCCTTTACAAGATTGTTCTTGGTTGAACCCCTTTGCCCAAAATCTACGGTAAAGTTCAGTGAGTTGTTTAACCTAAATACCGGTAAAGAAACCCCAAGCGACATTCCGTAAGTTTTAATCTGTTTACCGTTAAGTTTAACATACGTATTCTCGTAATGAACTCCTGCACGATAAGTCACACGTTTCATATAATAACGGATATCGTATTTATTTGGTATATACTCAAATCCGGCTTTAATAGAACTCTCTGTAACAGGGCTGAAATCTACACCGGGGGTAGCGCTAAAGGAAGTGTTAGACCAATCTTGTCTCTGATAATCTATCCCTACCATCCACTTGTCTCCCTTGCGGACAGAAACTCCGACAGTTAAATTTGCTGGAATCGAAATGTGTTTAATGCTTTTGTCTGCAACAACGGTATCAGCAATTGAACTGTCATAAACATATGCATATCTTTTTGTGGTTCCGGTCAATCTGCTCTTAAACCTGTAGGAGGCACCGGCTGTAAAAATGTAATCTTTCTTAAACTTTTTGAAGTACTGCAGTCCCGCTTCTGCCGCAAAACCGTTGGCCTCATAATCCCATCCCGTTTCTACTGTTCTTAATGAACCCGACGAGTTAAAATCTATATCTGAGTGATTAACAAGATCTCCAAAATAATATATCCCCTTTAACCCAAATGAAAAATTCTTAAAGAAATTCATGGCAGCTCCGGCAAATATCTGATTAATACTGCCGTCTCCGTACTTTCTGTATTTAATATCTCCGTATTTTGCAATAAGAGCGTCATCCGTTTCCGTAGTCTCAAATTTATACCCGATATTACTGAACGGGGCAATTCCAACAACAAGAGCAGACTTATGATATATTGGTGCCGAAAACACAAAATTATTGATATTAAACGTATTATACGCAGAATGATTTTTGCTGTCTTTATTATAAATATTATTTGACTTTAAACCAAAATCAAACAAAAATGAGAGTGTATCTCTCTCCGTAACGGAAGCCACGTTATTATAATTAATATACCTGGCATCTCTTATGCCGGCGCTTATTCCGCCCATTGATTTGGTAATTGCATTACCCTGCTGTTCAAGGTCTCCAATGCCATAGAGCGAATATGGAGTATAAGTCCCCAATGCATCTGTTCTTTGCGCCCTTGCGACTTGCGCCCCAAACAGAAACGCAGCAATCATTAAATAACCCCTTAATTGTCTCTTAATTTGCATAATAATCCGCTATATGTGCCAACCCCAGCAAAACCATATTCTGCATTGCAAAGATGGTGTTTTTCATTTTGGCCGCAAAATAAAACGCGTCACCACCTGTAAATACGATAGTATGCCCCGGGTATCTTTTTATATAACCCTCTACTTCAAATATTAGACCGAAAACAACGCCTGCCGTCATAGCACCCGTTGTAGTTACTCCAATCGGAGGAAAAACAGGGTCCGGAGAAATAAAAGGAAGAAGTCCTGTAAACTTGTTCAAAGCTCTGAACCGGCTTCTGCAACCTATTGATATATTGCCGCCTAGGTATCTTCCGTTTTTATCTATAAAATCTACTGTAAGCGCCGTGCCAAAATCAAATTTAATGCAATCCTGCCCCTTAAACATTATTGCAACTGCAAGAGCGGAAGCTATTCTATCAGCCCCAAGTTCCTTGGCTTCAAAGTTGTACCCAAGATCTACCGGAAGTTTTGTACGGTAATCTAAGATAACTAATTTATGGCACTTTGACTTTAACGCCTTCTTTATAGGAACATTAGATGATCTGACATTGCTAACAACTATTACATTGATATTGCTTTTAACTTTGCTTATGACCGACAGGATAAACTTAAGAGCATCTCTTCTAGGGCTTCTGCTCATATCGCCAATTTTACCATCCTTATAGAAAACAACTTTGCAATTTGTATTGCCGATATCTACAAGAAGATTCAAGTCTGATGTTACTTTTTTTCTGGCATTATCAACCATTTGCCGCTCTATTTTAGGGGTGCAAAGATAGTAATATTTGATTTACAATATTGTAACCTTTCTCAATTGAATCAACTCCGGGGACATTTATCCACAACTTATTACCGGAGTCCTTTACTGAACATCCGCGCTGAACGCTCGCCCACTGCAAAATCCCGGCAAAAGTTTCAGTTTTATAATAAACTGAATTTTGGTCATTTACAAAGTACAGCAGCATTCTTTTCTGCTTAATCACAATCCTTTCAAATCCAAGTCGCAACGCGGCGCGCCTTATCCTCACAACATAGGCAAGCTGCATCACCTGTTGCGGAATATCTCCAAATCTGTCGCGGAGAATATTTAAAAATTTATTTATTTGCTCTTCTGATGTTATTGTATCAAGTTCTTTATACAATCTTATTTTCTCTGTAGTTTGAGGAATGTAATCATCAGGTATATATGCTTCTAAATCAGTGTCTACCGTACAATCCGTAATAAATCCTCCATGGAACTGTAATCCCACAGCTCTCTCTTTTACAATATTTCTGACTGCCTCGGCATCAGTTTTGGCACTTCCTTGTTTTTCTCCCGACAGTTCCTCTTCCGTATTTATTTGCCCCTCTGAATTAATCTCCGCAAAAGCCTCATTTAAAATTCTTTGATATGTCTCAAATCCCATCTCCGCAATAAATCCGCTCTGCTCGCCTCCAAGCATATTGCCTGCTCCTCTAATATCCAAATCTTGCATGGCAATGTTAAAGCCGCTGCCCAAATCAGAAAATGCTTCTATGGCTTTCAACCTTCTGCGCGCATCTTCCGTTATTGAAGTCATTGGAGGAACAATTAAATAACAAAACGCCTTACGATTTGAACGCCCCACTCTGCCGCGGAGTTGATGTAAATCGCTCAATCCAAAATTTTGCGCCTGATTAATAATCATAGTATTAGCATTTGGAATATCAATGCCGTTTTCAATAATAGTTGTAGAAATCAGAACGTCATAATCACCTCTTATAAACTCCAGTATTGTGCGTTCCAATTCTTTTGACTCCATCTGGCCGTGACCTACAGCCGTTTTAACTTGCGGGCAAATTCTGTTTATCATTTGCTGCACGGCATAAATATCTTCCACTTTGTTATGTACAAAGAATACTTGTCCACCCCTCTCAATTTCCTCATTTATAGCATCTTTAATAACATTTTCACTAAAGTCTATTATTTCCGTCTGCACAGGAAGTCTGTTTGGCGGAGGCGTATTAATAATGGATAAATCACGAGCACCTAAAAGCGAAAATTGCAGTGTTCTCGGAATGGGTGTTGCTGTAAGAGTCAATGTATCAACCTCTAATTTCAATTGTCTTAATCTCTCCTTTGCGGCAACTCCAAATTTTTGCTCCTCGTCAATTATTAAAAGACCTAAATCTTTGAACTTGACAGACTTGTTTAAAAGACGGTGTGTGCCAATAATTATATCTAATTTTCCCTCTTCAAGTTGTTTTAAAATATCGTTTATCTCCTTGGTTGTGCGTAATCTGCTGATATAATTTATATTACACGGAAATTTCTTTAATCTGTCCGTAAATGTCTGATAATGCTGCAGGGCTAATATTGTTGTCGGAACAAGAACCGCTACCTGCTTGCTATCGCAAACAGCCTTGAATGCGGCTCTTATTGCTACCTCCGTTTTACCAAATCCTACATCTCCGCAAATAAGTCTGTCCATCGGACAGTCACTCTCCATATCTGCTTTAACAGCCTGTGTGGCAGTTACTTGGTCCGGAGTATCTTCATACATGAAAGAGGCCTCAAGTTCTTGCTGCATATAGCTGTCTGCAGAAAAAGAAAAACCCGTTGACTGTCTTCTTTGAGCGTAAAGATTAATAAGGTCTTTTGCAATATCCTTGATTTTGTCCTTGGTCCTTCTCTTTAGCGTATTCCATGCCCCGCTCCCAAGTTTATATATTTTTGGAGGCGTTCCGTCCCCAGATTTATATTTTGCTATTCTGTGCAGACCGTGAATGGAGACAAAAATGACATCACCGTCTTTGTACATTATTTTGACGGCTTCTTGGATCTTGCCCGCCGCAACCGTTTTAACCAGTCCTCCAAAAACTCCAACGCCGTGGTCTATATGAACAACATAATCGCCTATATGAAAAGCGTTTAGCTCTTCTACTGTAAGACGCTGGCTGCGTTCAACTTCTCTTTTTATTTTAACTCGGTGATATCTGTCAAAAATTTGATGATCGGTGTAGAGACATATTTTAAGAGCCGTAGAAACAAAGCCCTCATGAACAGAATAAGGAATAAACGCAAATACGGGATGTTTATCTCCCGGTGTTAATTCCAAATTGTTAAATATAGTTTTTAATCTTTCTGCCTGCAGGACCTCAGAGCAACTTATAAAGACTTTATAACCCTCTTTATTTCTGGCAATTATATCATCTCTTAATAAATTAAAATTCTTATTAAAACTTGGTTGAGGAGATATTCTGCAGATTAATTCTTTTTCTGAAAATGCTCCTTTATTTTTTAAGGAAAATCCGTTAAGAGAAACCGTCTTGTATTCTTCAAACAAACTGCTTAAATCCTCAAAAGTATCACTCCACACTACCGCATTCCCCTCTGCATATTCAAACAGACTTTCCCCGCCGTCAGCCATAATTTGCTGTTTTTCATATATATTGGGAAAGATTTCAACGGAAACCAGTTCATCAGAAGATCTTTGAGTGTTAATATCAAATCGTTTTATAGATTCTATGCTGTTTCCAAAAAAATCTACTCTGCAAGGGGTATTATCTGCATAAGAGAATAAATCAATAATACTTCCCCTTACGGCAAACTGTCCCGGTTCAGTAACAAAATCTACCCTCTCAAAATTAGCATTCATTAAAGTCTCCTTAATAAAGTCAAAGGGAAGTTCGTCTCCTTTTTTAATTTTAAGTATGGAATTAATTAATGTTTTCTTGTTAAGTATTTGTTCTTTAACTGCATCCGGATATGTAACTATGACTATATTGCCGCTATCAGATATATCGCCTTTATGAAAATTGTCCAGATATAAATTAATGGAACTTATTGCGGCACTGCGCTGTACTTTTTGGGAAGAATCCTTAATTGTGCTGATTTTGGAAACCTGAGCAGACGAAGTTGGAAAATAGAAGACATTTTCAGCACCGTAAATATTATATAAATCAGCACAAAAATACTCTGCCTGTTCTTTATTATCCTCAATCAATATTTGGATTTTGTTTTTAGAAGATAGCTTCAGAGCCTGGGACATAACATACCCTTTGGAAGATCCAAAAAGCCCTTTGATTAAACATCTTTTTTGAGTATCATTACTCAGATAATCAGCGAGTTTTTTTACAATCTCCGCATTACTAAAAATTACCTCTGTCCCTTCTTTTTCAGGCATCAGGCGGCAAATATAGGGATTATTGTTAAAAAACTCTTTATAACCTTGTGGATAATATTGTTAATAACTTGTGTTGTAAAAACATTTGTAGAACATTGTTGAACATGACCTTTAATTTGCCATCTTTTCCATACTATTTTAACATTCCAGATTTGTGAATACAGCTGTGGTTAAGATATTAACATAGGTTCACAATAAAAACTATATTTTAAACCAATAGCTTCATTTCTAATTATATATAAGAAAATATTATTTCTTTAAAAATGTTAATATTGTGTTCAAAACAAGATAAAACTGTTCAAATATTTTTTATTAACATTTTCAACAAGCAATAATAATCATCAATAAACTTTTAAAAAAATAAATAAATATTTAATGATAATGTAAAGATGTTGAAAATTAAACTGTCGGGACTCAAAGATAAAAAAGATTATATTTGTGATGTATGAAAGAGGATGATCAAAGAATTGAGAGTTTTAACCCAAGAGAAACTGAATCTGTTGCTGATAGGGAGCTTGAAGTAATTGTAAGACCATGTGATTTTCAAAATTTTTCCGGTCAGGATAAAGTTGTAGAGAATTTAAAAGTTTTTGTTCAGGCCGCAAAATTAAGAGGAGAATCTTTAGATCATGTTTTATTATTCGGTCCTCCGGGGCTTGGTAAGACAACTCTTGCAACAATTATTTCTAATGAGCTGGGAGTTGATATGAAGACAACTTCCGGTCCTATTTTGGATAAGCCGGGAGATTTGGCAGGTTTGCTTACTTCTTTGGAAAAGGGTGACGTTCTGTTTATTGATGAAATTCATAGAATGCCAAAAATAGTGGAGGAATATCTTTATTCTGCAATGGAAGATTACAGAATAGATATTATGATAGATAAGGGTCCTGGAGCGCGTTCTGTTCAAATTACTTTAAATCCTTTTACTCTAATAGGAGCCACTACAAGAAGCGGACTTTTATCCTCTCCATTACGTGCCAGATTTGGAATCAAGTGTCATTTAGAGTATTACGATGTTATTGTTTTACAAAAAATTATAAAACGTTCTGCAAAAATTTTAAATATAGATATAGACGACCAAGCTGCAAAAGAGATAGCCTGCAGAAGTAGGGGAACGCCAAGAATTGCAAATTTGTTGTTAAGGAGAGTTAGGGATTTTGCCCAGGTAAAAGGAAACGGAAATATAGATTTAGAAATTACCAAGTATTCTCTTGATGCTCTTAATATTGATAAGAGAGGCCTGGATATTATGGATAATAAGATACTTACAACTATTATCGATAAATTTAAAGGAGGGCCGGTTGGGCTTACAACAATTGCTACTGCGGTTGGAGAAGACGCAGGAACCATAGAAGAAGTTTATGAACCCTTTTTAATCAAAGAGGGTTTTATAAAAAGAACACCTCGCGGAAGGGAAACAACAGATTTAGCTTATGGTCATCTGGGAATTTCAAAATACAGAGATCCTTATCTTTTTTAAATAATCACGACAGTTAAATCATTAATATTCAAATATTTTTACTCAACAGCTTATCTTATAATAAAATGAAAAGAGTATCTTTTTTAATCATTTTTTGTTTTTTAACAGTTAATGCGTTTTGCTGTACTTCAGCTATTTTCACCGGAAAAGTTACACCGGACGGAAGACCTTTAATGTGGAAAAACAGAGACACAGATGAATTAAACAACAGAATAGAAAAATTTAAAGGACCAAGATTTGATTTTCTTGCACTTGTTAATTCTCCGGTAAAAGGCGGCGAGGCCTGGGCGGGATCAAATACGGCAGGCTTTTGCATTATGAATACAGCTTCTTATAATATTCACATTATAGGAGATAGTAGTACTGCCGGAGACGGGGAAGGATCTGTAATGTATAAAGCCTTAGGTCTTTGCAAGACAGTGGCTGATTTTGAAAGATTTTTGGATACGTTAAAAAAACCTATGGCAATAGAGGCAAATTTTGGTGTTATTGATGCAGAAGGTGGCGCTGCCTATTTTGAAGTAAACAATTATAAATGGATAAAAAGAGATGTCAATGATCCAGCCGTAGCTCCAAACGGATATATAGTTTACACCAATTTTTCTTATACGGGAAGAGTAGATGAAGGACACGGTTATATCAGACATGATAATGCAGATTATGCAATTCAACAAGGTTTAAAAAACGGCGATGCTTTTACACCGCAGTGGATATTTAATAATCTCTCAAGATCTTATTACAATTCTTTGATTGGAACAGACTTATACAAATCTAATGCAACTAAAGAATGCAACGGATGGTTTATAGATCAAGATTTTATACCAAGGGAGTCTACCTCTGCAGCCGTGGTTTTTCAGGGCGTAAAAAAGGGAGAAGGAGCAGATAATACTATTATGTGGTGTGCCATGAGTTATCCTCCGATTTCCCTTGCAATACCAATGTTTTTAAAGTACCCGGAGACACTTCCAGATATTATGGTTAAACAAACGGAATCTCCTTCAAATTGTAAAATGTGCGACATGGTTCTTGACCTTAAAAACAAAGAAGTCTTCCCCGTAAAACGTGGTAACGGCCATAAATATTTTAATTTCTCCAAAGTTTTTAATGCAGAAGGAAACGGATATGAGCAGCAGCTTTTGCCATCTGAAAATCAAATATTTAAGGAGAGTGATAAAGTAATAGAGCTTTTAAGAAAAGGTAAACTTACAAAGAAAGACGTAGAAGCCTTTAACGGTAAAATATCTTCAATAGCAATTAATGCTTACGCTAATTTGAAGAATTAATAATGATTGCAGAGAGAAGGATTAATACAAAGCAATAAAAAAGAGAGCTTGGTTTCAAGCTCTCTTTTTTTATTTATAATGTTTTAAAAATATTTAGAATATCTTTAAATCTTGTATTCCAATTTTATAACTATCAGAATCTCCGGTTAATACAATTCTTATGCTCTTTACTTTTTCTTTTGGAAGAAGCACGGCCCTCTGACAATCAAAATCTACTTTGCCAGTGTAATTTTCTCCGTCAGAAGAATATTCTGCGTATCCTTCCGTAATGCCGTAAAAGTTAACAAATTCGGACCCCGTTGTTATATCAATAGCGTGACATTCAAGAGGTTCGTCAAAGGTTATTTTTACGTAATCGCCGTTATGACCCCTCCCGTCCAAAAACAAGGTAGTCTCCGGATTATAATCGGTTAAATCATTAAAGGAACTTCCTTTTAATAACTCTTTATTGCTCTCTACTGAGAATTTTGGAGTTAAATATTTGTGCAGCGGCATGCTCATTTGTGCAACTCCAATACTGTGCAGAGTATCGCTTGCAAATGTTGCAAATCTGTAGGTATCAGGATGTTTTGTAATAATAGGCTCTGTGTAAACATATTTATAGTTTGTTGTATCAGCCTGTCCTCTTATACCGTCGGCGGCAGTTTCCGGAGCAACAATTGCATACTTAACTACAGCGCCGGCGTACGGTAACTCTGCAACTAATTTATAATTTGATACGGAATCATTATACGCCGTAAGGATGGTATCATTATCTGCATTGTAAGCCGTAACATTCGGATATATAACTCTATAGCGGATTCCCATGTGGCTCATTCTGTCATAATGAGAACCTGTTAATCTGCGTTTAAAATCTTCCCAATTAGGGGTGCCGTCTGTTTTTTCAGAGGTTCCCCATGCAACTTCAGACAAGGCACACAGCCTTGGAAAAGTTTGATATTCAACAAAATTTACAGGCCTGTTGCCAAGTTCTTCCCATAAACCGCCCTGCAGACCAATTACATATTTTTTGAAATCAGCGCTGTTCTCTTCCGGGCTTTTGCCATTATCAACCGGTGTTGCAATTTCAGCGGCATTCACAGAGTAAGCTTTATCTGTCGGGACTAAACCTGCCCAATTATGACCCCTCTCCAGTTTAGTGTGCTTCATGTCAAAATAGCTGTATTCTCCAACTTGGAGAACTGTAGGGTAATGACCCGCCACGGCATCTTTTGCAGGACTTGTGCTGTGCCAGATATAGACAGTGGTTTCCGGATTCAAGTCTCCGGTTTTGATAATTTCTTCCCAGCCGGCCAGCACCTTTCCGTATTTTTCGGCAATATCATTTAATCTCTTTATGAAATAGTTGTGAAGACCAAATTCATCCTTTAAATCTTTTTGTGCAATAAGTGCCTGGCAATCCGGGCAATTTTTCCAGTTTGTATGATTAACCTCATCTCCGCCTATATTCATGATTTTAGAAGGAAACATTTTGGACATTTCCTTAAAAATTCCATCCAGCATTTTATAATTTTCCTCCTTTGCAACACACCAAATTTCTTTGCTGAATTCACTATTGTCGGCATCTGTTTTAATATCTCCTTTCTCCTGCTGTCTGCAAACAATATCGGGATAACTAACCGCTGCAGAACCGCTGTGCCCCGGTAATTCTATTTCCGGTATAACTTCTATATTTCTTTCGGCAGCATATTTCACAATGCTTCTGATTTGCTCTTGAGTATAATAACCGCCGTATCTTTTATTGCCAGAACCAAAACAAGATTTATAAGCCTCGCCGGGTCCTCTCCATGCACCCTTTGCAGTAAGCTCCGGATATTTTTTTATTTCAATCCTCCATCCCTGGTCATCCGTAAGATGCCAGTGAAACTTGTTTATCTTATTGTATGCCAGCCAGTCCAGGTATTGATAAATTACTTCGGCCGGCCTGAAAGTTCTGGAGACATCCAGCATCATGCCTCTGTAATTATATAAAGGCCAGTCTATTATTTCTCCCGACGGTATACTGCACTTTGTTAAAGGCCCTTTAACAAATCTCTCTACGGGAGTTGCTCCATCGGCCAGGGATGCATAATAATAAGACCCCTTTGCTTTATACACGTTTGAAGGGAGAAGCTGCAACAATGTCTGAATACCGTTAAACATTCCGCCGTAGTCAGTTCCTGTTATAGTTATCCCTTTTGCCTCAACTTTTAGTCTATATCCTTCTTTTACAGTATTTTCATTATCCGGAGCCAACGTTTTATCATTCTCTTTTACAAGTATATAACTGCCGGCAAATTTGTTTGGAACCCTGTATTTATATATAACCCGCAAATTATAGTTTAAATTTTGCAGATGGTCCTTTAGGTAACCTGCAAGAAATTTATTCTTGCACACTATAACGGTTTGTTCGTTAAGGGTAAAATCTATGGCGCCTGAGCCGGCAGAATCATTTTTTACAATTTGTGGCTTTGGCAAGAGATTGTCGTACGGATTTTTAGTATTCTGTGCAAAAGATGATAAGGTGCAAAATACTAAACAACAGCAAACTGTTGCGCTGACGATAATTTTTTTATAATTCATTTTAATAAATTGTTTATGTAAAATAATGGCCGCATTAAAAATACTGTTCTTAACTTATTAATTTTCTTGTGTTTTTGACGGTCTGGTTACCATTGTGCCCAAGTATGAAATAGGTTCCCTGCTATTCATTTCCATTCTCATAGCACATTCCGTATCATTGTAAATCTGCAAGGTACATAATGTATTTTCATGCATGGTTTCATTAAAAAATCGGAACTGATAAATAAAACTTTTTTCCTCTTTATTAAAACCTCCGGCCAAAGAGATAGCTTGATTTTTGGCAGTTATTGATAAATCCACATCACCTATAACTGCCGTTTTATATGTCCCCATATAAGGCAAATAACAAGAAAAAGTATTCCCCTTTATTGATAAATAATAACCCGTGCTGCAGCTGCGAGTAGTCTGCCCCTGCGGGCAGATTTTGTATATATCAATGTAAACATCTTTGTTTTTAATACCATTTACAACAAATTGCTCAAGTTCTGCGGCTCTTGCCGCTTTTTTCTCTTTTCTTGATTGTGAAAACGCCGTATTGCACAGAGTAATCAAAATGCAAAAAGTAAGGAATATTTTTATAACACGACTTTTGATCATCATAAATAAAATTTCATTATCGTAATTCCGAGGTATCAATAATCTGATATTATTTGCCTGCTTGACGTTCTACAATTTCTCCCGCATAACTCATCTGGTCTTTCCCCGGCACTGTTAAAGAGGCAAGCACGGCGCCGTCCGTATAGATTTCCATCGTGATTGTAAGTTGCATTGAACCAACGCCCTCTGTTTTATTGTCATTCCAGAAAACAGTTTGATATCTATAGCATTTGTCCTTATCCTGCCACCCGCCAAAATATGTGACTATTTGATGATTGCTATTAATGTTCATGTTAGTTTCACTGTTACCGTAAGCAACTCGGGTGCCGTTACCTATGTAGGGAAAGTTGCAGGTAAATGTGTTCCCGACAATGTCTATGTAATACCCGTCTTGTCCATAAACAACATTTTGCGCCACGCCGTTTATCGGACACAATCTTGTTAGTTCAATAAATAGATTTTTCTGGGCCACACCATCTTTAACCATTTTTTCAATCCTGGCCTTTTTTTCTTTTCTGCTCTCTTTTTGGGTTTGGGCAAAAGCCGGAATGGATAAGGTAAAGATTAAAAGCATTGTTACTGTCAAAAATCTTTTCATGATTTGTTTTTTTATTTTAGTACCACGTGGTTTATTAGCACTAGACAAAGATAATTATTTTAACACTTTGTAAAACGGCAAAAAGTCTGTAAAATTGCGGAAATTTTATAAAGACAATCAAATGGAGGATAATAAATTAATATCGCACGTTCCGGACGGACCCATTACAAAAAAGTGGACAAAGCATAAGTCTGAAATTAAGGTAGTTAGCCCAGGGAACAAACGTAAGTTAGAAGTAATTGTCGTTGGAACCGGATTAGCAGGGGCATCCGCCGCCGCTTCTCTTGGAGAGTTGGGGTACAATGTAAAAGTATTTTGCATCAGCGACTCGCCAAGGCGCGCACATTCTATTGCGGCACAGGGCGGAATAAATGCTGCTAAAAATTATCAAAACGATAACGATTCTATATACAGATTATTTGTTGACACTGTTAAAGGCGGAGATTTTAGAAGCAGGGAGGGTAATGTTTTTCGCTTGGCCGAGGTAAGCAATAACATTATTGACCAATGTGTTGCACAGGGAGTTCCATTTGCCAGAGAGTACGGCGGATTATTGGCAAACCGCTCTTTTGGAGGTGCTCAGGTAAGCAGAACTTTTTATGCTCGCGGCCAAACCGGACAGCAGTTGTTGCTGGGTGCTTATGCTGCAATGAATTCACAAATTGCAGCAGGGACCGTTAAATCATATCCGAGACATGAAATGATGGATTTGGTTTTAATTAACGGGGAGGCTAAGGGTATTATTGCAAGAAATATTGTTACAGGAAAAATTGAGAGATTTGGTGCACACGCGGTTGTTTTAGCAACGGGTGGTTACGGTCATGTATATTTTCTGTCAACAAATGCCATGAACAGTAATGGTTCTGCCGCTTGGCAGTGCTACAAGAAAGGCGCTTATTTTGGAAACCCTTGTTTTGCACAAATACATCCTACATGTATCCCTGTCCGCGGACATCAGCAGTCTAAGCTTACTCTTATGAGCGAGTCTTTAAGAAATGACGGAAGAATCTGGGTTCCAAAATTTAAGGAGGATGTTGAAAAACTGAGGCGCCATGAAATTACCGGAGCTCAAATTCCCGAAGACAGAAGGGATTATTACTTGGAGAGAAGATATCCAGCGTTTGGAAATCTTGTACCAAGAGATATTGCATCACGCGCCGCAAAAGAGAGATGTGATGCGGGCTTTGGTGTTAACACTACCGGAAAAGCTGTATTTCTGGATTTTAGTAGTGCTATACAAAGGTTAGGAGAGGATAAGATAAGAGAGCGTTATGGTAACCTGTTCCAAATGTATGAGGAGATTACCGACTTTAATGCATATAAGGAACCAATGATGATTTATCCTGCCATTCACTATACAATGGGCGGCCTATGGGTAGATTATGATTTGCAGACAACTATCCCGGGATTGTACGCTATTGGAGAAGCAAACTTCTCAGATCACGGCGGCAACAGACTTGGAGCTTCCGCTTTAATGCAGGGTCTTGCGGATGGTTATTTTATTCTTCCGTGCACAATTGGTAATTATCTTGCCCATAAGATTCAAGAACCAAAAACCGACACTAACGCTCCTGAATTTGATGCAGCAGAAAAGGCTGTTAAAGAGCGTATTGCAAAGTTGTTTGCAATAAAAGGAAAGAAATCTCCAGATTCTATTCATAAGGCACTTGGAGAGATTATGTGGGAATATGTTGGCATGAGCAGGAACGAGGCCGGATTGAAAACAGCCATTGAAGAAATTAAAAAGTTAAAAGATGAATTCTGGAGTAACGTGTATGTAGCCGGAACCAATGACGGATTTAACCAGGAATTGGAGAAAGCAAACAGACTTGCTGATTTCTTTGAGATAGGAGATTTGATGGCCCGCGATGCCTTTCAAAGAAGGGAATCTTGCGGGGGTCACTTCAGAGAGGAGATGCAAACAGAAGAGGGTGAGGCAAAAAGAGATGATAAAAACTTCATGTTTGTTTCCGCATGGGAATATAAAGGAGAAGAATCAGAACCGGAACTTCATAAGGAACCTCTTAACTTTGAATTTGTTCCAGTTGCAACCAGAAATTATAAAGATTAGGAGATATGAATTTTACGCTTAAAGTTTGGAGACAAAAAGATGCTCAGAGCAAGGGGCATTTTGAAACATATAAAGTTGAACATATTTCTCATGGTACTTCTTTCCTTGAGATGTTGGATATTCTTAATGAGCAGCTTATTAACGAGCAGGCTGATCCTATTGCGTTTAGCAAAGGTTGTAAAGCCGGAGAGCCTTGCATAGCCGATAGCGGGCCGGTTAGCTTTGACCATGACTGTCGCGAGGGTATTTGCGGTGCTTGTTCACTGTATATTAACGGACGTGCTCACGGGCCTGAGAATGAGGTTACTACATGTCAGCTTTATATGAGAAAATTTAAAGACGGCAGTACCATTACAGTTGAACCGTGGAGAAGTGCGGCTTTTCCCGTGATTAAAGATCTTGTTGTTGACAGAAGTGCTTTAGATAAAATTATGCAGGCCGGCGGATTTATATCTGTCAGAACAGGGTCTGTACCAGATGCTAACGCTACACCGATAGCAAAAGAAAAAGCTGATGAAAGCATGGATGCGGCTGCCTGTATCGGATGCGGCGCATGTGTTGCAACTTGTAAAAACGGTTCTGCCATGTTGTTTATTGGTGCAAGAGTTAGTTCTCTTGCGTTGCTTCCTCAAGGTAAGATAGAGTCTAAGAGAAGAGCAATGTCAATGATTGCTAAAATGGACGAGCTTGGTTTTGGAAACTGCACAAATACAAGAGCATGTGAAATGGAGTGTCCTAAACACGTGTCTATAAGTCACATAGCAAGATTAAACAGGGAATTTTTGAAAGGCAAATTCAGCAAATAGAAATTCCGGTTAATAAAAACTTTAATTATAATAAACTAATTATAACATCTCGCTGCAAGGCGGGATGTTTTTTTATTCCCACAAGAAATTGTTGAACGGATAACGTCCTTTATGAATTTCTCCAACCATCTTATAAAGATCATTTCTCAGTTTATCTATTCCGATTTTATCTTTTGCTGAGATAAAAATTGCAGGAGCTTTCTCTTTGATCTTCCAAAAAGATTCCAGTTGAGATAGATTCATGTTGTTAAGTTTATTTGGGCTGAGGTCAAATTCATCTTTTTTTATAAACCTATAAGCATCTATTTTATTGAATATTACAAAAGTGGGTTTATTTCCCGCACCAATTTCTTCCAAGGTTTGTTTGACTACTTTAATTTGTTCTTCAAAATTAGGATGAGAGATGTCTACAACATGTAACAGAATATCTGCTTCCCGCACTTCATCCAAAGTGCTTTTAAATGATTCAACCAATTGGTGCGGCAGTTTTCTGATAAAACCGACAGTATCACTCAGCAAAAATGGAAGATTTTCTATAACAACCTTTCTTACAGTGGTATCCAGAGTTGCAAATAATTTGTTTTCCGCAAATACATTGCTCTTGGAAAGAAGATTCATGATAGTACTCTTTCCTACGTTTGTATAGCCGACAAGAGAAACTCTTATAAGTCCGCCGCGATTACCGCGCTGAACGGCCATTTGTTTATCTATTTTTTTTAAGTGTTCTTTTAACAAACTGATCCTGTCAAGAATGACACGGCGGTCTGTTTCCAATTGTTTTTCACCGGCGCCGCCTCTTGTTCCGCGACCTCCTCTTTGTCTCTCCAAATGGCTCCACATGCCGGTCAGTCTTGGCAGAATATATTGATATCTAGCTAGTTCTACCTGTGTCTTTGCATATGCTGTTTGTGCCCTCTGTGCAAAAATATCCAGAATTAAAGAAGTCCTGTCAAGAATTTCACAATCCAGTTCTTTCTCAAGATTTCTAACTTGAGCACCTGTCAATTCATCATCAAAAATTGCCAGATGTATCTCTTTATCACAAATATACTCTTTTATCTCTTCTATCTTTCCCTCTCCGACATATGTTCTTGAATTTGGTTTTTCAACCCTTTGCGTGAATCTTTTTTCACCGTCAATTCCCGCCGTCGTTGCAAGAAATTCAAGTTCATCCAGATATTCATTTGCCTGATTTTCCGTGCTGTCGGGAGTAATAATACTTACAAAAACCGCTTTATCCATTAAGCCGATTCAGATTTTTCTATTTTTATTGGTGCAAGTTAACTAATTTTACATCAAATATTTTTACTTATGTCTAAAAAGAGAATTTTTATTTTGTCGCTTTTAACCCTTCTTATTATGGGAAATTTTAATGATTCAATTGCTCAATCTCAAACTAAAAGAATGCGCGATTATGGTATTGAATATGGAATTTTTAAAACTGGAAAATTTAATGCAATTACTGATGTTCCGGGTGTTTCCGTAGGACAAGTTACACTTAATAAAGGAAATGATATGAGAACCGGTGTAACTGCAATTATTCCTCATCAGGGAAATGTTTTTAAATCAAAAGTTCCTGCCGCCTTTTTTGTTGGGAACGGATTTGGAAAGCTTGCAGGAACCACTCAGATTCAAGAACTTGGAAACATTGAAACTCCAATTGTTTTAACAAACACATTAAATGTTTCCACGGGAATAGAGGCTTTGATTACTTATACTCTACAGCAACCGGGTAATGAAAATGTTCGCTCTGTTAATGCGGTTGTCGGTGAGACCAATGACGGGGAATTGAATAATATTAGAGCCAGATATGTAAAGACGTCTGATGTTCTTGAGGCAATTCACAATGCCAAAGGAGGTCCCGTTGAAGAAGGATGTGTTGGTGCCGGAACAGGTACTGTTTGTTTTAGTTGGAAGGGTGGAATAGGTACCTCTTCTAGGGTGCTTCCTAAAAATCTTGGGGGCTATACTGTAGGTGTATTGGTGCAGACAAATTATGGGGGCGTTTTAGAGATATGCGGCGTGCAGGTTGGGCAAAAATTGGGAAGTTATTCATTTAGAAAAAGCATAGAGCAGGAGGCCAAGACAGAGGAGGTGAAAAAAGGTGACGGGTCATGCATGATTGTGGTAATTACAGATGCACCATGTGATTCAAGAAATTTGCAACGTATTGCAAGACGTGCTATTATGGGATTATCAAGAACGGGTGGCAACGCTTCTAATGGTAGCGGAGATTATGTGCTTGCGTTGTCTGTTTATCCTGATAATTTAGTTAAAGAAGGAGAGAAGATACACACGATGAAAGTGCTTGATAATGATGAAATGTCTCCCATTTTTCAGGCTACGATTGAGGCAACGGCAGAGGCGCTCTGGAACTCTTTATTTGCTGCTAAAACAACAAAAGGATTTAATAATTATGAAGTACCGGCGCTGCCTGTAGAACAAGTTGTTAATATGATTAAAACAGAAAAGGGAATAAAATAGAATAGTAAATTAATGTCAAAATAGTTATTGGGATTTACATAAAAAAAGCGGTGCATTGTAAAAATGCACCGCTTTAAATTTATTGTCAATCTGAATTATTTCAACTGGAAAATAACAGGGAACGTATATCTAACTTTTACGCTCTTGTTTCTCTGTCTTCCCGGTGTCCACTTTGGTGAACTTGAAACAACCCTAACTGCCTCTTTATCAAGAGATGCATCAACACCCCTCAATACGCTGACGTTCTTTACAGAACCATCGGTGTCAACTGTAAACTGCAGAGTAACACGGCCTTGAACTCCGTTTTCCTTTGCAATTTCAGGATAATCGATGTGACTGGATACCCATTTTGTAAAGTCATTCTGATCTCCGCCTTGGAATTTAGGTTTTTCCTCTACAATTGCGAAAGGAATAACTTCATCTGAGGCCTCTTCTGGAGCAGCTTGTGTAACAACGTAATCCTTGATATCAACTCCGACGCCCTTAACATCCTCTGTGGAAAGAATCGTAGAAGCAACTTTGATATCGTTGTTTACAATCTGGAGTACATCAGATACAACCGGCTCCCTGATATTCTCGGGAGGAGGAGGAGTTTCCTGTTGTGTAATAGGAACGTTCTCAACCTCGACCGCTGCCTGTGGACCGGCCTGAATAGTGCTTGATTCTTTATCCTTGGAACTCCATTCAAAGGCTACAAGGACAGCTGCAAGCGAGATCATTAAACCAATCTCTCTGAACAATAGCTTTTTGTTCTCAAGATCTGCTTTTGGTGTTTTTTTGATTTCCATATTAAGTACTTAAATATTCTGTTTTACGAGGGTAAAGATACGCATTTTTTCTTCTAATGGTGCAAAAAATGTTGATAAACTCAGCAAAAGTTAAATCAACTTTTGATCATATAAAATTTTTGCAGTGCTTCTTGTGGCATCCGCGCTTGCCGTAAACAACTTCTTCTCCTCTGCATTAAGGTCAAATTCAATAACTTTCTCCCATCCGTCTTTTCCAAGAATAGCGGGAACTCCAATACAAATATCCTTTTGACCATACTCTCCTTCCAGATAACAGCAGCAAGGAAACATTTTTCTGTCATCTTGAATAATAGATTTAGCCATAGTAGCGGCAGATACGCCTGGGGCATACCATGCGGAAGTGCCAATAAGTTTTGTCAAGGTTGCACCTCCAACCATTGTATCTGCGACAACTTTATTGCACTCATCGTTTGTCAATAGTGAAGTAATCGGAATCCCTTTATAAGTGGCCATTCTGATTAGAGGAATCATTGTTTTATCTCCATGGCCGCCGATAACCATACCTTCAATATCAGATACCGGTACACCAAGCGCACGAGAAAGATAATATGTAAAGCGACTGGTATCCAGCAATCCTCCCATTCCAACCACTCTGTGCTTACTAAGCTTATTCTTTTTTAAAGTCAGATAAGTCATTGGATCCATGGGATTTGCAATGATTTCAAAAATACAATTTGGTGAATACTTTAATACGTTAGCCGTAACGTCGCTTACAATTTTAGCATTAACGCCAATTAACTCTTCTCTTGTCATGCCGGGTTTTCTTGGCATTCCGGAGGTCACAATAACAACATCAGAATTAGCAGTTGCCTTGTAGTCATTAGTTACACCAACAAGACGAGTGTTAAATTGATAAATCTTAGAGGTCTGCATCATATCCATTGCTTTCCCCTCTGCAAAACCTTGTCTGATATCAAGAAGTACAATATCAGAACAAAAGTTTAAGTGCAACATAGCATTTACACAGGTCGCGCCTACATTTCCGGCGCCAATCACTGAGACTTTAGCCATAATCTTCTATATTTTTATTTATTAAAAAAATTTATCTCTTAATTTTGCAACATAAAAATCGCCGCAAAAATTAAACCAATCTCAACTACTTTGTGAGAGGCGACAAAGGTAGCATTTTTATTGTTCTTAAAAAATTAAAGAGTTTATGATTCAATTCTTTGTTGAAAGAGTAAAATTCTCTCTTGTCGGTAAAAGACTTCTAAAAAAATGGATTGCTCAAACCATAGAGGCTCGCGGTAAGGAATGCGGAGAAATAAATGTAATCTTTGTCTCCGACAGTTACATTTTACAACTTAACCAAAAAACACTCGGACATAATTTTTATACAGATATTATTACTTTTGATTATACAGAAAGCCATATAGTTAACGGCGATTTGTATATTAGCGCAGATACGGTTTTTGCAAATTCGATTGAATATAAGCAAACTTATGAAATGGAAATTTGCAGAGTAATTATTCATGGTATTTTGCATATGACGGGAGAAGATGATCTAACTCTTGTACAGCAGAAAAAAATGAGAGCCGCAGAAAATGCCGCTCTAAGAAAATTATCTGTCGAGAGTATAAAATGCACGTTGAAAAATGATAGATAATAAATACGACATTATTGTGATAGGTGCAGGCCATGCCGGATGCGAGGCATCACGTGCTGCTGCAACGATGGGTTTTAGAACGCTTCTTATCACGATGGATATGAATAAAATAGCACAGATGTCTTGTAATCCTGCTGTTGGAGGTGTGGCTAAAGGCCAAATAGTCAGAGAAATTGATGCTTTGGGCGGCAGCATGGGCCTGGTAACGGATGCCAGTACTATTCAATTTAGAATATTGAACAGTTCTAAAGGTCCTGCAGTGTGGAGCCCCAGAGCTCAATGTGATAGAATGTTTTTTGTTCTTAATTGGCGCTACGTTTTGGAGCATACCCCAAATTTGTATATATGGCAAGACATTGTAAATGACCTAGATATATGCAAAGGGAAGGTTGCCGGAGTTAAGACATCCATGGGCGCGCATTTTTCAGCTAAGAAAGTTATTATTACTGCCGGAACATTTTTACACGGTAAATTATTCATTGGTTTACATTGTGCCGACGGAGGAAGAATAGGTGAACCGACCGCCATAGGGCTTACGGAAAAATTATCTGCTGCAGGAATAGAAACAGACAGAATGAAAACCGGAACACCTCCCAGAATTGATGTTAAATCCGTGAATTTGAGTAAATTAGAGAAGCAGCCCGGTGATAAGATCCCGTCGAAATTTTCATTTTTAAATATACCCTCATCTGTTCAGTTAAATGTTCCTCAGATGTCTTGTTATATGGTTCATACAAATCCGGAGGTGCATGAGATTCTTAAAAAAGGTTTTAAGTACTCTCCCTTATTCAATGGTATGATCCATGGAAAAGGACCTCGGTATTGCCCAAGTATTGAAGACAAAGTTAAAACTTTTGCAGGCAAGCCGCAGCATCAATTATTCTTGGAACCTGAGGGCTGGAATACTAATGAGTATTATTTGCAAGGTTTTTCCTCATCGCTTCCAATGCAGGTGCAGGTAGATGCAATGCATCACATAAAAGGTCTTGAGACAGCGGAGATTTTCCGTCCCGCATATGCTGTAGAATATGATTATTTTCCTCCGACACAACTTTATAATTCATTGGAATCCAGAAAAATAAAAGGTTTGTATTTTGCCGGGCAGGTTAACGGTACTACAGGGTATGAAGAGGCTGCTGCACAGGGTTTAATGGCTGGCGTTAATGCTGCACTGTCGCTTAGAAATGAGGATCCGTTGATTTTAAAAAGAGATGAGTCTTACATAGGTGTTCTTATAGATGATTTAGTTACTAAAGGAGTTGATGAGCCATATAGGATGTTTACCTCAAGGGCCGAGTATAGAATTTTACTTAGGCAGGATGATGCAGACGCCCGTCTTACTCCTTATGGTTTTAAGATAGGTTTAGCGGATAAGAACAGGATGAAACTAATGGAGGCTAAATATGCCGCGGCAGGCAAAATCACAGAATATTTTGACGCCAATAATATTTCTCCCAAACTTTCAAAAAAGTTTTTAAACAGCCACAGCAGTTCCCCTCTTGTTGAAGGTAAAAAAATATCCGCTCTGTTAACGCGTCCGAATATTACTTTGACAGATTTGTTAAAAATTGTTCCTCGTGGAACAAAAGTGATTTCCCCGGCCACGGAGGTGGATAAAAAATTCCCTCCCGTTGCGTTTGATTTTCCGTTTAAGCCAAAGGGAATTTCTTTGAAAGCAAAGCAAAAATTTTCTTTAAAGGATGAAGTTTTACAAAGTGTGGAAATTGCAATAAAATATCGCGGATATATTCAAAGAGAAAAATTACAGGCTGACAAGATGCTTCGGTTGGAGAACATGAAGATTCCTGCAAAGTTTGATTATAACAAAG
>DAIRSJ010000003.1:62804-63943 GCA_036804445.1 Candidatus Egerieousia sp. | reverse complement strand
AATTATCTGCTCCCTGGAGGGACTTTCACGCGCCTCAAAAGACACTTCCACTTCTCTCATAAATGTAATTACTTAACTATTAGAATATATAGCAATTGGCGCAATATTAAAAACAGCACTATTTCATCTGTGATGCCCTGGAAATAGGAGCAACGTCCAAGCTGCAAGTTTCACCCTTGCGGAATTTGTAAAATCCGGTAATTGCAATCATAGCCGCATTATCCGTTGTAAACTTAAACTCAGGAACAAATGTTGTCCAATGTCTCTTAATACCCTCATTAACAATACGGTTGCGCAAGCCTGAATTGGCTGACACACCGCCGCCTATAGAAATTTGAGTAATGCCCGTCTGTTTGACAGCCATTATTAATTTCTTCATCAGTATGTCAATCAGTGCTTTCTGAAAACCGGCACAGATATCGGCTTTGTTATTGTCAATAAAGTTCTCATCTCCTTTTAACTTGTCTCTCAAGAAATAAAGAAGAGAGGTTTTTATTCCGCTGAAACTGTAATCAAAACCGCCAACGTTAGGAAGCGTGAATTTGAATTTATTTTCATCCCCTTCTTTTGCCAGCTTGTCCACAATTGGACCGCCGGGATACCCGAGACCCATCATCTTTGAACATTTATCAAAAGCCTCTCCCACTGCATCATCTATTGTTTGTCCAATAATTTCAAAATCAAGATAACCCTTTACAATTACAATCTGCGTGTGACCTCCGGAAACAAGTAAAGTCAGAAATGGAAAATGAGGATATTGCTTTTCCTTACCCTCCTCCTTCAAAAAGCAGGATAGTATATGTCCTTGTAAATGATTAACATCTACAAGAGGCTTACCGGTAGAAAGAGATAATCCTTTTGCAAATGAAACCCCTACAAGCAAAGAACCAAGCAATCCAGGCCCGCGCGTAAAAGCTATCGCATCAACATCATTCACGGTAACTCCGGCCTGTTTAAGAGCCTGATCTACAACCGGTACTATATTCAGCTGATGTGCCCTGGAAGCAAGTTCCGGAATCACGCCGCCATATTTTCTGTGTACTTCCTGGCTTGCAATCACACTGGAAAGCAAATATTCATCCCTGATTATTGCAGCGGATGTATCATCGCAAGAAGATTCTATGCCTAATATTATATTG
>DAIRSJ010000003.1:61487-62704 GCA_036804445.1 Candidatus Egerieousia sp. | reverse complement strand
GAAAAAGTTTACATCGTATTTTTTAATAGGGTGCTGGCAAAAAATTTCTCAATTGTCTCCACGGACAGAACTCCGCTGCTGGATTCTCTAAAGAAAAATTGTCACCAATCGGATACGCTTGTCTCGGCTGATGAAGTTGTTGCAACATTCAAATTATCGGGCCTTTTAAGTAAAACCATTTCTCTGCGCTCGTTAAAAATAAAAGGTGGTGTATTTAATCTGCAAGATGAGACGGGACACACTAATAATCTCGACAGAATATTCCATACAACAACCAAGACAACCGGTACATCCAACCCTTCTTTCAAGCTTAAAACATTATTTATAAGCAATTTCAGGTTCAACCTTAACTCTCCCTACAGATGGAGTAAAAAGTATCCTAAAGTGGCAGATTTTTCCGATTTGCAACTTAAGAACATCAATATAAAAGCAAAAGACATCAAATACAAAAACAGCGTTCTGGATGCTAAAATTTTAAATATTAGCGGAATAGATAAAAGTGGATTTGGAATAAATTACTTTACGGGCAATGTATCCGTCGGTCCTAAAATTACAATGATTAAAAATGTAAGGGCCGGCCTAAGAGATGGAAAATCAAAACTTGTAGCCGACTACTTCTCAATGAGTTACACAAACGCAAAGACATTCAAATATTTTACGGATTCTGTAATTCTCGGCGCAAATTTCCGGCAAAGCTTTTTGGATTTTAAAACAATAGGCAACCTTAGCTCTAAAATGACGAGAAGCTCACTTGCAATGTACATATCGGGAGAAGTAAGAGGCCCTGTAAGACACTTAAGAAGCGGCAAACTGGTTGTCTCATCCAAGAGCGGAAATACTTTTTTATCTATTGGAAATGTTAAAGTTGACGGACTGCCGAATGCAAAAAACACAATTATATCCGCTGATGTAAATAACTGTAATACAACAGGCAATGACCTTGCAGAAATAATTTCATCAATAAACAATTCTCAAAAAATTGAATTTCTGCAAAACTTAACGCCTTTCACAAAATACAATTTTAGCGGTACGGTTAAAGGCAAATTTGATGATCTGTTTGCGGCGGGAGAGCTGTCTTCTTCCGTTGGGACATTAATGCTGAGCGCCAATATTAAGCGTGGCGCAAAAGCCGCAGGCAGAACTCAAGTTGAAGGTTACGTTGATTCTCAAAACTTTGATTTAGGGGCAATTACAGGCAACAGAGTAATCGGAGACGT
>DAIRSJ010000003.1:31773-61387 GCA_036804445.1 Candidatus Egerieousia sp. | reverse complement strand
ACGCAAATACAATTTTTACGCAAACATTCCTTACGCAGATTTAGCAGCAACTCATCTTGATACTCGCGACAGCGTATCTGTCATAAGCACGTCCATGCAGGCAGACTTTACCCAATCTCCAAAGAATGACGTATTTGGATATCTTAATATTAATAATGCCACATACATCAACAGTTCCGGAAATTATGACATAGGACCGGTCAAAGCTGTTTCAAAGTTTGAAAGTGGAAAATATATTATAGATTTCACCTCAAATTTTGCAAAAGGAGAATATGAGGGAACCGGCAAAGTAACCGACTTTATCGGCAAAATAAAGTCTCTGATTATATACAGAAACTTCTCCAATATGCTGGGGAACAAGAGTGAAAAATACCTTTGGAAGCACGGCTGGACAGACTCCGGAGAAAAGGGCTCTGATTACAATTTTATCCTGCAAACTTTTAATACTCAAGGCATTTTTGCTCTTATAGCACCGGGGCTTTATATACAGGATAGCACTTATTTAAGAATGAGAGTTACCCCGGAAGATCACTACAGACTTATTGTCAGAAGCGGACGCATTGCCTTCAATCAGGACTATTTGAGAAAGGTGAGAATCTATGTTACGGACCAGGACTCTCTTATGTACGCAAGGTTGTTTAGTCAGGACGTCAGAGTCCGCGGGTTCAAGGTTGACAGTGCAATGATTATATCAACGGGGCGTAATAATTTAACGGATGTATCTGTCAGATTTAGAAATGATTCCACCGGAACCAACAATACACACATGAATGCTCTGGTTTCATTCCTAAAAGATACGGTAATGGTTGTAAACGGGCTCCGCAGGAGAATCATGTCTCCGATAAATTTTGCAATCAAACCGTCAGATGTCTCATTAAAGGGTGAAACATGGTACTTTCAACCTGCATCAGTTCTCTATTCTGACAGTCTGATTGTAGTAAACAATGTGGAGATTAAAAACAAGAGACAGAGCTTCCTGGCAAACGGAACGTTATCAAAACAAACGCCTGATTCTCTTGGCATTAAACTGAACAATTTTGATATCGGATTTGTTGATTTATTCCTGGAAAAGCCATTTAAGCTGCACGGATATTTCTCCGGACGAGCAAACTTTTCACTTAACAAAAATACCAATAAAATGTTTGCAGAAATCCGCGGTGATTCTGTCTCAGTATATGGCGCGCCTGTTGGAGACATGCTTCTTCTGGGCAAATGGTCGGAGCCTAAAAAAAGATATAACTTATTGTTACATACAGATTTGGACGGAACATCCAGGCTCGCCGCAGATGGTTATTATAAGCCCGACAGTTCTTATGTAGATATGCATTCTACTCTTAATGATCTGTCGCTGACCTACTTTGAACCGTTCCTTTCATCGGTGGCCACTAAAACATCCGGAGCCGTTAATGGTAATATAAGACTTTATGGACCTTTGGATAAGTTGGTTATGACCGGTACGGATTGCTACTTTAAAGATTTCCATTTTGTACTGGACTACACAAAAGTTCCATACACTCTAAACGGTCCTATTGAAATTTCTGAAAAGGGTATTCACCTAAAAAATGATGTGCTCAAAGACCAATATGGAAATACCGGAACAATCTCAGGCAATATTACCTATAAGAACTTTAAAGACTTAAAGCTCAAAACCAGCATTTCAATGGACAACCTGCAATGTCTGAATACAAAGGAGAAAGATAACCCTGATTTTTACGGAGACGGTTTTGCCAGCGGTACCGTAAATATCAGCGGCACTCCGGAACAAATTCTTTTGGATATAAACGCAAGGACCGAACCTAGCACATTTGTACATATTCCCGTATCAGGCTCTTCCAAAGCCACAAAGACAAACATTCTGACTTTTGTAAAAGAGAACAAATACTTTAAAGTAGACCCTTACGATACGCTCCAGCTTACAGCAGCAAAGGATATATCCGTCCCTACTGAGATCAAAGTAAAACTGCAGCTTAACGTGGGTCCGGAAACCAATGTATGGTTAGAGGTCAATAAGGCAACCGGAGATATAATTAAGGCAAGCGGCAACGGACAAATCGGAATTGAAGTAGATCCAAAGAGAGATGTCTTTGACCTTACGGGCAATTACAACATTGAAAGCGGCAGTTATCACTTTGTACTGCTTGGAATTGCGGCAAGAGATTTTGAAATCCAACCAGGAGGTGACATAATATTTAACGGCAATTTAGAGGATACGGATTTGGATTTAACCGCATTATACAAGACAAAGACCTCTATCAACGCATTGATATCAGATACAAGTTCCGTAAGCAGCATGAGGAATGTGACCTGCCAGCTTGCGCTTAGCGGAAAACTTTCTGACCCACAGATAAAATTCAACATAGATATACCGGACCTTGATCCTACAACAAAGGTCAAAGTGGCCAGCGCACTTAATTCTGATGATAAGATCCAGAAGCAATTTGCATCATTGCTGGTAAGCGGCGGATTTGTCCCGGACGAACAGTCCGGCATATCTACCAATTCCACCGTACTGTATTCTAATGCTTCAGAAATGCTTAGCGGACAGCTGAATAACATATTCATGCAACTTGGCATCCCCGTAGATTTAGGTCTTAATTACCATCCTGGTGAAAAAGGAGCAAATAATGTTTTTGACGTTGCGGTTTCTTCCCAGCTTTTCAATAACAGAGTTATAATTAACGGAAATATTGGAAATGACCCCTACGCCGGAAATAACGGGAGCGATGTTATCGGAAACATAGATGTTGAGGTTAAACTGGATAGAAACGGCAAACTTAGAATGAACTTCTTCTCTCATGCAACAGACAGATACTCAAACTATTTAGATGAAAGCCAGCGTACCGGACTAGGAGTTGCATACCAGCAAGATTTTAACTCATTTGGAGAGTTGTTCCGTAAAAAAACTCCGGAACAAAAGGCTCTTGATAAAAAAATAAAGGCGGCGGACAAGGCAAAAAGAGATGCGGCAAAAGCCAGAAAGACAGAGGCCAGAAAAGCAAAAATAGCGGCAAAAAATGTCTCAAACAGTGAGAATAAAGGCAAAACAAACGCAAATAATCTCCCAGCGAAGCAAAAGTAGGTATTAACGTATATCAAAATTATATAAGATAATTTATTAAAAACTGTATATCAGATTGACAGAGGAGTGAATGATATGAGGAATACAATAACTTTTTTAGGGACCGGGACATCATCCGGAGTGCCGATGATTGGATGCAGATGCTCTGTCTGCAGTTCTACCGATGAGAAGGACAAAAGGCTTAGGGCCTCCGCATACATTGAGTATAAGGAATTTAAAATTTTAATAGACTGTGGTCCTGACTTTCGCCAGCAAATTTTGCACGCCGGAATTTCAGAAATTGACGCAATACTTTTAACACATCAGCATAAAGACCACACCGGCGGATTGGATGATGTAAGAGCCTTTAATTTCTTGCAGAGGTCAGCGTTCCCTGTCTATTGTGAGCCAATGGTTTTGGAGAGTCTTAAGAAAGAGTATTCATACGCCGCATTTACCGTAAAGTCTCTGAACGGAAAGCAACATTCAGAAACCTTTTCACAAGGAGCTTTATACCCTGGCGCCCCTGAATATGACATACATCTAATTGAAGATAAGCCCTTCCAAATAACCAAGATTTTCAAACATCACTCAAACGGAAAGACGGAGAAAAGATCCATTACCATAACTCCCATAAGAGCAACACATTACAAACTTCCGGTACTTGGCTTTAGAATTGGGGATTGCTGCTATATAACAGATGCCAATTTTATACCCGAGAAGGAATTTGCAAAGATGAAGAATCTTAAAATCTTTGTAATCAATACCGTAAGAAGAACAAAACACATCTCCCACTACTCTCTCCCGGAAGCGCTTGAAGTAATCAAAAAAGTTGGAGCAGACCAAAGTTTCATAACACATCTTTCACACCAAATGGCTGATGATGAGAAACATATAAAGGGAACGCACAGGGATTTGCTGAACGAAATGCCGGAAGGAGTGCAACCCGCTTATGACGGTTTAATTGTAGAATTTTAAATTCTCTACGTATAGTAAAGAAAATTAAATAACTGTGAATTAATGAATAACAAGAAAGGCGTATTATACCTGATACCTTCACCGCTTGGAGATAATCCGGTTGAGGAAGTTATTCCTGCCTACGCAATTACAAAGATGTGCACTCTTAAATATTTTGTTGTTGAAGAGATTAGCACTGCGCGCAGATACCTGTCGAGAGCCGGATTAAAGGGAAAGATAGAGGGGCTGCGGTTTTATGAATTGAATGAACACACTGATTATGAAGTTGCGAGAGGGTATATTAAATTGCTGCTGGACGGTAATGATGTTGGAATAATTTCAGAAGCGGGACTGCCGGCGGTTGCAGATCCGGGAAATATTTTGGTAAGAGAGGCACAGGAAAATGATATAGAAGTTGTTCCGTTTGCAGGTCCGTCGTCTCTTATGATGGCATTGATGGCCAGCGGATTAAACGGGCAGAACTTTGCCTTTAACGGCTACATTCCGGTTAAAGAGGGACCGCGAAAAGCAAAAATCAAAGAACTGGAAACCTTATCAAAACGCTCCGGACAAACACAAATAATAATTGAAACGCCATACAGAAACGGATCGCTTCTTGCAGATATTATCTCCGTATGTGCTGAAAACACAAGGCTTTGCATAGCCGCTGACATAACGCTCCCGACAGCTTATATTAAAACAAAAAGCATTGCGGAGTGGAGAGAGCAGAAAAATTTCCGCATCGGCAAAAGGCCGTGCGTATTTATACTTCAGGGATGAAATCAGAAACAAAAATAAAAAGACACTAAAACCTACAAACGATAACAAAAAAAAACGTTAAAACCTACAAACATGAAAAAAGAGACATCTGACAATTCGTACAGAATAGAACTCGTTGATATGGAGTTCTTTGCACGTCACGGCTGCTTTGATGAAGAGCAGATGATTGGAAACAAATTTCTTGTTAACCTCAAGGTAAATGGAGATTTCAGAAAAGCCGCGGCATCTGATAAAGTAGAAGACACACTTGATTATCAAGAGCTTTACAAAGTTGTCAAAGAGGAGATGGAAAAACCTTCAAAGATTTTGGAAAATGTATGCAAAAGAATCCTGGACTCTCTTGCAAAAAAGTTTCCTAAAATTACAAAGGCAGAAGTCACTGTAGATAAACTAAATCCGCCGCTTGGAGGAAAACTTTATGCCTCAAGCGTAACCGCAAATTATGAAAGGAAAAAATAAAACTGTCGCGATACTTACACTTGGCTGCAAATTAAATTTTGCGGAATCATCAGCCATTGCGCAAGAGTTTAAAAAACACGGTTTTGCAGAGGTTAAACATAATGAGTTCGCGGATATTTATATTGTAAACACGTGCTCCGTTACGGAACATTCGGATAAAAAATGCAGGCAGTCCATACGCAAGATGCACAAGCAGAACATTGCGGCGCCCATAATTGTGACAGGCTGCTATTCACAGCTCAAGCCGGAGGAAGTATCTAAAATTGAAGGGGTTTCTGCGATTATAGGACAAGAGCACAAAGGGGAGATTTTCAAATTTGCGAAAGAACTTCTGCAAAAAAAGATAAAATCAACGGCTGCGGAGCGGACTGCCATTTATTCATCCGATATACTAAAGACGACAAACATATTCCCGGCATACTCTTATGGTGAGAGAACCCGCTCATTCTTAAAGGTTCAGGACGGCTGCGATTATTATTGCACCTACTGCACCGTACCTCTTGCCCGCGGACACAGCCGCAGCGTACCGTCTGAAATTGCAGTTGAACAGGCCAAAACCTTGGCCGCGGACGGAGTAAAGGAGATTGTTCTAACCGGTGTTAACATAGGTGATTACGGGCGGGATATGAAAAAGAGCGGCGATGATGAGTATTTTTTGCCTCTCCTTAAAAGTCTTAATGCCGTTGACGGAATAGAACGTTACAGAATATCCTCTATTGAACCTAATCTTCTACGCACCAACATTATAGATTGGATAGCAAACGGAACAAAATTTCAGAATCACTTTCACATTCCTCTGCAAAGCGGCTGCGATTCCGTCCTGGCAAAAATGAAACGGCGCTATAATACAAAGATGTTTGCAGAAAAAATTGCATACATCAGAGAGAAGATGGGAGATACTTTCTTTGGAATCGACATAATTGTCGGTTTTCCGGGCGAAACTGAAGAAGAATTCATGCAGACATATAACTTTCTGTCGAAAGGAATAAAACCGGCATTTTTGCACATTTTCCCCTACTCTCGACGGGCCGGCACCCTGGCCGATTCCATGCCCGGTCAGGTTCCGGAAATAGTCAAAACTAACCGCGTTGCCCTCCTGGAAAAACTCTCCGATAAACTTCATGCGGATTATATAAAACGTTTCAAGGGAACCGAGCAGGAAGTTTTGTTTGAATCGGCTGAAAAAGGCGGCAAAATGTCCGGATATACAGGCAATTATATACGCATAGAGACAACGTATAATCCTAAGCTGATTGGTAAAATCGTAAGGATTAAAATCTAATTGGACAGGCCCCAGGTAAAGCGGCAACGCATACATATATTCTTTTGTTTTTTGAAACAAAAGCAATATCTTTGTCCCCGGGGTAAGTCATATACGACCAGCTCCTTCAGAACTCCCCCAGGGCCGGAAGGCAGCAAGGGTATGAGGTTGTAGCGGTGCGATATATGTAGCTTGCCCCTTTTTTATTTAGAGGCAAGCATTTTTGTTTCATAATCAATATCAAGAAGTTGCGGGGAATCATCATTATCACGGCGGATTAGTATGAAAATCATTGTTGGTTTAAGCGGCGGAGTGGACTCTAGTGTTGCGGCGTATCTCCTTAAGAAACAGGGATATGACGTAGAGGCTCTGTATATGCAGAACTGGCATGACGTAACGGGCACTCTGCACGGGGAGTGTGAATGGGAGGAGGAACGTGTTGTTGCGGAGATGGTTGCAAAGCAAATAGGCATTCCGTTTCATTTTGTGGATCTAAGCGGCGAGTATATGAAACAGGTTGCAGACTACATGTTTGCAGAGTATGCCGCAGGCCGCACTCCAAACCCGGACGTCCTGTGTAACAGTAAAATAAAGTTTGACGCCTTCCTTAAACATGCAATAAGTCTTGGAGGTGATTTTGTCGCGACAGGCCATTACTGTAAAAAGTCTATATTGAACATCAGTGCGGCTGCAAATGAAAAAACCGACTTTACCTTCTGTCCGGAGCAATATGCATTACGTAAAGATTTGATATACAGAATATTTGCCGGAGATGACAAAAACAAAGACCAGAGCTATTTCTTATGTCAGCTATCACAGGAGCAACTAGCCAAAGCCGTTTTTCCTCTTGGAGAATTAACAAAGCCGGAGGTTAGAAAGATTGCAAAAGAGGCAGACCTTCCATCTGCGGAAAAGAAAGATTCTCAGGGCATTTGCTTTGTAGGCAAAGTTGACTTACCGGTATTTTTGCAGCAAAAATTAAAACCAAAAGGGGGCAAGGTTATAGAGATTTTTAAAGAGGATTTTCCTGCAATTGATCAGAGCAGGATTGCTGCACTGAATGCAGAACACGCAGCAAATGATGCGGCAATTGCGGCAAAAAGCAATGCGGATAATTCAGCAGAAAACAGCACGGAATCTGTCGGGAATATAACAACAGATGAGCTCATAAAGCTCTCAACTCCTGTTAAATACAAAGAGTCAGACGGGAAAGTCATCGGAACACACATAGGTGTTCAGTATTATACAATCGGGCAAAGACACGGATTAAATATCGGCGGGCACCCGGGCTCAATCTTTATCATTGCCACGGACATAGAAAGTAATACAATTTACGTCGGAGAAGGAAGTGACCATCCGGGACTTTACAGAAAGGGCCTGATAATTAAAAACTCTGATGTTCACTGGATTAGAAGGGACTTGACGATGAAAGAGGGAGAGTCCAGGGAGTATCTTGTACGCATCCGTTACCGTCAGCCCCTGCAGAAAGCAACTCTGTATCAGCGTGCCGAAGGGCTATTCATTATCTTTGAAAAGCCGCAGCGCAGCATAACGTCGGGTCAGTTTGCTGCATGGTATGAACCGGCGGAGCTTGAGATGTTGGGGAGCGGTGTAATTTGAGTTGCTGACGGTGGTCTAATATAAATATCTTATTTCCAAGTTATTATATAGCATGGGGGGTCGATTTTGACACCCCATCCCATGTATCTAATTGATATTTAAGAAGATAACTTTATACCACCAAGCGGTGTGGTGCTCTACATTCAGAGAACTGCACCGCCTGGTGGTATATCAATTGGTGATAAGACTAGTTCCCGGCTGTAGCAGCGGCAGCACGTTTTGCACGCTCAAGGGAATCCAAGACATGCTGGTACTTGCGGGCATTGGCGACATGCTCAACATCGGTCACTGCAAACAGGTGTGTTCCATTGAATTTGGGATTTGCGCAAAAATACATATAGTTAGTCTTTGCAGCATTTAGCACACCATCTATGCCGGCCTTGCTCGGAATCAAGATTGGTCCCGGAGGAAGACCGGTATGTTTATATGTGTTATAAGGAGAATCCACCTGCAAGTGCCTGAACAGTATCCTTTTAATGGTCTGGTCATGCAGCGCGAATTTGACCGTAGGGTCTGCGCAAAGTCTGTCGCCTTTATGATATCTGTTAAGATAAACGCTTGCAATATTGGGATATTCAGGAACATAATTACTCTCATCACAAACAATGGAGGCGACAACAGAAACTTCAGGTTTTGTAAGTCCCATATTCTGAGCCTTTGCCATTCGCTCCGGAGTCCAAAACTTATCATACTCCGCCTTCATCTTTGCTATGAACTCTGCAGGAGTAACAGTCCAATACATATCATAACTGTCGGGAATAAAAAGAGTTAAGAAATTATCTTTATTCAAGCCCAAAGATGCAAGCACGGTTGAGTCATTGAACTCTTTTATAAATGCCAGTGAATCAGATTCCATCTTACGTCCAAGAATTGCGGCCAGCTTCTCTTTGCTGCGAATTGTGCCTGCAATTGTAACGGTAAGAGCATCCTGATATCCGTGTTTGATTGCTCTAATCAGCTGAATATTAGTGGTTGTGGTCTTTAGCACATAACGCCCCGGCTTTATATGTCCGTACAACCCCTCTTTATTTGCCACCTTCACAAATGACCCCAAATTTTTGAGTTTTGGTTCCAGTGAATCCAGAAGCATACTATAATTAGAACCTGTACGTATATAGAGTACTCCCTCCGTTTTCACATTTTTTCTGTATCTATTGTAATATTTTGGAAAACTGAGAGTTACAAAAACAACAGCGACACAAAACAATGCGGTCAACACTAACATTGTACCATTTCCGATCTTATGTTTTTTTCTTGTCATATTAACTTTATAATCCTCCCGACAGATTTTTTTTTAACTATAAATCTTAAAGAACAGCTTTTATTTATCCTCTTTTTTATATTTGCTTCTCATCTTATCCAGGTAAACAAGCGTACCGGCATTTAGCTTTGCATCCTTGTCCGCATTGTTGTATGAATATATTTCTCTATTAAACAGATGATACTCCTTTGCTATTCCCTCATACGTATCTCCCTCTGTAGAAACGATATAAGGTCTTCCGTTGTCTGAATATATCTGACGGTCCATGGAAAAGCTGTACAGCGGACTCACCTGCATTGGAACTGCATCTTTTAATATTCCCTCTTGAGTCTGCTCCGTTTCAGCGCTTTGCATCTCCTCCGGGGTCATGTCTGCAACTGTTATTTCACTTGAATTCCCGCTGTCAAAACGGGTCAAATCATAATCCTCAATTATCTGAATCAACTCGTTTGCATAGCTCGGATTGGTTGCGTAGCCGCATGCCTTCAATCCTTTTGCCCAGCCGGCGTAATCTTTTATGTCCAGGGAAAACAGAGATGCATAACGTCTCTTGCTGCACAAATATTTTGAGTGGTCCTCAAAGGATTCAGATGCGTCTGCATATTTTCTGAAACACTCTTGCGGAGCATCATCATCATGCAGCATCGTATCCCCTTTCCAATCATCATGACACTTAATTCCAAAATGATTGTTGCCAATGGTAGCAAGGGTAGATTTCCCGTTGTTACTCTCCAGGCAACCTTGCGCAAGAGTTATGCTTGCCGGAATTTTGTATTTCTTCATTTGGCTGACAGCCATATCTTTATACTTATTGATATAGTCTATCCTGTCTTGAACTTTTGTTGTCACACCTATGTTCTTTAAAATCACATCCTCTTGTGAATAAAGGGCTGTCGGGATTAAAAAAAGGATAAAAGCCAGTAAATAAAGAGGTCTTAAATGTATGTATTGTAGTCTAATTTTCATTCTTCAAACCAATATGGTCCAAAATTACTAAATTTGTGATGATATGAAGAAAAAAATAACAATTGAATATCAGGTGCTTGAATCGGCAAAAGAGCTGGACAACGCTGACAATGAGCTTCTTAACAGAGCTATTAAAATTGCGGATGTTGCGCATTCTCCCTATTCACAATTTAACGTTGGCGCTGCGGTGCGGATGGATAACGGTGAAATACTGGCCGCTTCCAATCAGGAAAATGAGGCGTTTCCTTCAGGCCTTTGCGCTGAACGTTCTGTTATTTTCTATGCTTTTTCTAAGTATCCCGACAGTTTTATTACGGAAATTGCTATTGCGGCCAAACACATCGGCACCCTAACTGCCGAGCCAACAAGGCCTTGCGGTGCCTGCATTCAGGTGATGCTGGATGCGGAAAAAAGGGGCAAAAAGCCTATCAGAGTTATACTTGGCAGCGCTAATCAGATTGAGGTCATCAGTTCAATCCGTGACCTGCTTCCGTTTTCATTTGAAAACCTTCCTCTCAAAAAATAAAGAAGACGAGGTATCCCACACCTTTTACCTCAATGAAAACCTCACGGTAAGGAGTACGGAGAGCGGACGGAGTCTGTAATCATATTCATAGTCTGTTATACCCGTAAAGACTCTTCTTCTGAAATTTTTAGTATTCAGCATGTTACGGCAATTAATCATGTACTCGAATTTTCCTCTTTTTATAGATAAACAGGCATTGTAAGTGTACCGCTTATGTTTAACTGACAGGTTTTGTTTGCTGCACTGCGGCAAGTAGACTTCATGCTTAACCGCTTGATGTTGTATTTGCCGCAATGCATTAACAAACAGACACTACTACTTTAACTTAAAACTGTACAATTTTTCTTTTGCAAATATGAACAACATAAAAACAAATCTAAGTCTCCAAATTGTCATTTTTTTCTGAGAGCCGTAAAGTTTTTGTAAGTTTACAATCGGGATGAGGAAAGTCATTGAGTATCTCTCTTTTTTGGCCATTCTGGCTATTGTTCCGCTGCAAATGTTGTGGGTGGCGCACACTTACAATGAAATGCGCACCAATATGTATAACACTATAGATGAGTGCTTTAAAAAAGCAATGGAAGAGGAGTTAATGAACAGAATTGATTCCATTAGGGCGGAGCAGACAATCTTTATTGAGATGCCGCGCGGAGGAACCGGCATATCAACAAACAGATTTGTTGAACTTAGCAGCATGGCGGAGACATACCACAGCAAAAGGAATTATTACTCTGTCGGGACATATTTTGTAAAAGAACTGGCACTCAAGAATATATACGGTCTTTATTTTTTAATTGGAGAATCCAGAACAGACAATTTTTTTAAGAAAATTGCAAGAAATTTTGTGACGGTACATTGGTGCATGAACCAAAAAGAAGAGATATATACCTCTGATCCAACTGTTTTTGACAGGGAGGAATATTTTGCAAAAAACAGTTCCAAAGAATTCAGAACACATATAATCCCGCTAAACTCAAATTTTTCCCTTGGTGCATGGGCTGTCATTAAAAATCCCTACAAGGCAATTCTTAATAATATGTGGGAACTTGTAGTATCTACTTTTATAATCATTGTCTTTGTTATTTTTTGTCTTGTAAAACAAGTTAACATAATCAGGCGACAGAGGTCTATAGCAAAGATGAGACAAGACCATACTTATGCCATGATTCACGATATGAAGACACCTCTTAGTTCAATATCACTTATTTCCAAAAGTTTGAACAGCAATTCTTTAGGAGATGACGAGCATTTGAAGAAAGAATATCTTACCACACTTATGACAGAAGCAAAACATCTTTTGGATTTGTGCAATAAGGTGCTTGCTATTGCAAAACTGGAACAGAAGCGATTAAAATTTGAAACATCAAGAGTCATAATTCAACCGGTATTTGAATCGCTTGCGGAAAAGTATAAAGTTGAAAGTCCGGACAGGCAAATTGATTTCATAATAGATTGCAGCAAAGGAAAATACGTTGATACTGATAAAGATTATCTTATTGAGGTACTGGAAAATTTGATTGAAAATTCTATAAAGTATTCCGGAGACGAGTTGAGAATCGAATTATCATCCGAATTAAAAAACAACTATATGCTGATTTCTGTAAGGGATAACGGACACGGGATTTCTAAAGAAAATTTAAAGAATGTTTTTGAAATTTTTGAAAGGGGCGATAATGTTACTGAAGGAAGCGGGCACGGGATCGGCCTCAACTTTGTTTATCAAATAGTTAGAGGACAGGGAGGGAATGTTAAGATTGAGAGCGAATTAAATAAGTACACAAATGTTATATTAATGTATCCCCTTAAACACAGTATATTATGATAAGAGTTCTGTTTGTAGAGGATGACTCGGGTCTCAGATTTATTGTAAAATCAGAGCTTGAAAAAGTAATCGGAGGCTACGAAGTCATTCTTGCTCCTGATGGGAAAAAAGGGCTGGATGCCTTTGCTTCTGTACACCCTGATGTAGTTGTCACGGACGTAGATATGCCGGTGATGGATGGAAACACTATGGCTGCTGCAATAAGAAAGAAAAATCCGGATACCCCTATCATTATACTGTCAGGATTAACAGAGTCCGACGACTTCAAAAAAGGCTATGCTTCCGGCATTGACTCGTACCTTAAGAAGCCGTTTACAAAAGAGCAGCTTGACGGACAAATCAAATCACTGCTAAGAAGAACAAACAGAGAAAAATCTATATATCTCTTCAAACTGGGACATTACACATTTGACAAAAGCAAAAACATCTTAGTGCTTGATGCGGCAGACGGCAGTATGGCCGGCCGTATTGACGGAATGATGACCGGCAAGGCTTGCGGCAATGTTAAGTTGACCCCAAAGGAGGCAGAGATACTGGAGGTGCTGTGCAGACACAAAGGGAGCATTGTTGAAAGAAGCATTATCATGAATCAAATTTGGGGTGCTGATGATTACTTCACATCACGCAGTCTTGATAATCACATACTTAAGCTGCGCAAGTTATTGGAGGGGGATACAGCCGTGAATATTCAAACATATAAGCGCACCGGGTTGATGCTGACGGATTAGTTGCATACTTGCTGCGCTCTCAGACGAGCGGCTTTGCCGCATGTCTGAAAAATTTTACAAAAGAGTTTTTCCGCCGGAAGATATTATTTCAGAACCTCCAGGGCTTTTTGAACCTCGGGATCCGTAGAGTAGTCATATTTAAGATAACCGTCAAGGCCATACAATGCTCTTATAATTAGCCCCTTAAGATTTTTTCTAATTTCCTCTCCAGATGCCTTAAGATCGGTTGCGGTAAATTCTACGCCATGGGCTTTGGAGTATGCAAGGAATTCATTCCAATAACTGTCGGGAACTTTATAGTTCTTGGCAAATTGCTCCATATTTTTGTACTGCGCGTCAAATTCTTTGCGGTGATTGTCCGTGTATATATTGACAAAATCTGTCATAATACCTTTGTTCACGCATTTTATGTAACTCTTTGAATAGAATGACGTATCAACAGGCATAAAGACATCCGGAATAATTCCGCCGCCGCCGTAAACTATGCGTCCTTTTTTGAGAGTCTTAAATTTTAATGAGTCATTTATTTTAATGCTGTCCTTGTTAAAGCGCTCGTCAGAAAGATATCTTTTTATTACATTCTCGTAATACCTGTCAGCCTCTCCGTTTTCATAAGGAGATTGAATTACACGGCCACTTGGAGTATGATAACGTGCAATTGTCATACGCAAACGTCCGCCGTCTTGCAACGGAAACTCCTGCTGAACAAGGCCTTTACCAAATGAGCGGCGACCAATTATTGTACCTCTGTCCCAATCCTGTATTGCACCGGCAACAATCTCGCTTGCAGAAGCAGAACTCTCATCTATTAAAAGTGCAAGAGGAACATTTTTCAAAATACCGTCACCGTTTGCTAAATCATCAGTACGTTTGACAGCACGTCCCTCCGTATAAAGAATCAACTGACCCTTGTCAAGAAACTCATTAGCAATAGTTAACGCCGTCTCCAAATATCCGCCCGGATTGCCGCGCAAATCTAAAATAATCCCTTTAAGCTTGCCCTTATGAGCGGAGATGTACTGTTTAACCGGAATAATCATCTCCTTATAAGTTTCTGCACCAAAGCGGCTTATGCGAATCATCATAATACCATTTGAAATCTCATAAGCGGCGTCTACTGTATTCAAAGGAATTTTATCTCTGGTAATAGTAACGTCAATTTCTCCGCTTACTCCTCTTCTTAAAATTGCAATGTTAACTTTTGTTCCGCGATCACCTCTTAAATAACCCAACACACGCTTGGTAGTCAGATGAGTACCGCATATCTCCTCTCCGTTGACTTTTACAATTTTATCACCTGCATGCAGCCCCACTTTCTCAGACGGACCTCCGGGAATAACACTCTGTACTGATAATGAATCATTTATAATAGCATATTCAACACCGATACCGTCAAAATTTCCGACCAGCGGTTCCTCCATTTCATCCACATCCTTTGCCGTGATATAAACGGAGTGCGGGTCAAACTGTTGCATTATTTTGGTAATTGTTTCATCCGTCACTTTCCTGACATTCACCGTATCAAGGTAAAAATTAGAGAGATAGAACAATGTCTGTTTGACTTTTGCAGCGGCAAAATTCAAATCATCGGAGTTATAGTTAATAGAAGGATAAGTGCGCGGAGTGTTCAGATAGCTCTGTGCATTGGCACTATAAATACCTGTCGTGCAAACAATTGCAGAAGACAACAACAATCTCTTAAAAAATCTTGACATAACAAATAAAATAATTTTAATCCCGACGGGCGAATTATTCGCTCTTAAATGCGGTCTTAACAGGAATATCAAATTTCGTTCCCTCTTTTGACAGGTAAGTTTCCGGAAATAATTTACGTGCCTCTGCAAGAAGAACTTCCACATTTCTATAACGGGAAGAATAATGACCAATCACAAGCTTTGCGGCGCATGCATCTTTGGCACATTGCGCTGCATCCGCAGCAGTAGAATGAAAAGTACTCTTTGCAAGAATATCCAAATCATTTCCGTATGTAGCCTCATGATACATTAGATCAACACCTTTCACCCATCCCGGCAGTTCACGGAAAGGAGCCGTATCACAGCAATATGCAAAGCTGCGCGGATAAAAAGGAGTGTATGTAAGTTCAGAAGAGAGCAGAACCTCACCGCCATCGCGATTAATATTATTCCCCTCTTTCAACCGCGCCATCTCCTCTATAGTCAGATGCTTCTCTTCTATTTTCTCTTTAATGATGTTTTGTTGTGGAGCCTTCTCTTTAAAAAGATAACCGTACGTTTCAACTCTGTGCCTCAGCGGGAACGCATAAACATCCAAAGTTTTAAACTCAAGAATTTTAACGGGTTCCGCACATTTTACCGTATGCAGAACAACCTGATATTTAAGCCCTCCAAACTGTTTCAAAAAGAAATCTATAACGCTCCGCATTTGGGACGGAGCATACATATGCAGCGGCGAAACTCTCCCTATCATATCCATTGTGGAAAGCAACCCGAACAGACCAAAGACATGATCCCCGTGCAGATGAGAGATGAAGATATTATCTATTCTCGCGATAGATAATTCCGCCCTGGTCATCTGTATCTGAGCGCTTTCCCCGCAGTCTATCAAAAACAAGCGCCCACCTATGGTTAGTATGTGAGCGCTCGGATATCTGTCAGAAGTGGGACGCGCAGATGCGGTACCCAATGTGGTAAAAGAAAATTCCACTAAATCTATTCAGCTTTTTCTTCTTTCTTTTCTGCCTTTGCCTCTTTATCCATCTCCTTCTTAAGATCCGCAAGCTCTGAGATATCACCCAGCGTAGTCTTTTCAACGCTAGCCTTTACCTTCTTAACTGCCTTCTTAGTAGTCTCGGCCTCAGAAGTTTTTACGTCAGCTATCGGCTTTTCGCCATTAGCCTCTCTCTTCTTATCCTCAGCGATTCTGGAGTGTGAAAGAACAATCTTCTTTGCGCCCTTGTTGAACTCAATAACTTTAAAGTCCAGTTTCTCCTCTGCCTTTGCATTGGTGCCGTCCTCTTTAACAAGTCCCTTTACAGGTGCAAATCCCTCAATGCCATATTCAAGTGCAACGGTTGCGCCCTTCTCATTAAATGAAACAATTGTTCCGTTATGAACAGAACCAACAGTAAATATGGTTTCAAATGTATCCCAAGGATTTTCCTCTAACTGCTTGTGACCCAAAGATAATCTTCTGTTGTCCTTGTCAATTTCCAAAACAACAACCTCTAATTTATCACCAAGAGCAGTAAACTCGGAAGGATGTTTAATCTTCTTAGTCCAAGACAAATCACTGATGTGTACTAAACCGTCAACACCCTCTTCCAATTCTACAAAAACTCCAAAGTTTGTGAAGTTTCTAACAATTGCAGTATGCTTGCTCCCGACAGGATACTTATCCATAATAGTTGCCCAAGGATCTGCCTTTAGCTGCTTCATGCCAAGAGACATCTTATGTTCATCCCTGTCTAAAGTAAGAACCTGAGCCTCAACCTCATCACCAAGCTTTAAGAAATCCTGAGCGCTTCTCAGATGAGAAGACCAGGACATCTCCGATACGTGGATAAGACCCTCAATACCGGACTGAATCTCTACAAAAGCACCGTAATCCATAATAACTACAACCTTGCCCTTTACCTTATCTCCAACCTTCAAGTTTGGATCCAAAGCATCCCAAGGATGAGGAGTCAGCTGCTTCAAACCAAGAGCGATTCTCTTCTTTTCACCGTCAAAATCCAGGATAACAACGTTAATCTTCTGGTCCAGTTTAACAACCTCTTCCGGATTGTTAATTCTGCCCCATGACAAATCTGTGATATGAATAAGACCGTCAACACCGCCAAGGTCAACAAATACTCCGTAGGAAGTAATGTTCTTTACAGTTCCCTCTAGAACCTGTCCTTTCTCCAACTTGCTTATAATCTGTGCTTTTTGAGCTTCAAGTTCCGCCTCGATCAAAGTCTTGTGAGACAAAACTACGTTTCTGAATTCATGATTGATTTTAACAACCTTGAACTCCATTGTCTTGTTAACAAAGATATCATAGTCTCTGATTGGCTTAACATCTATCTGAGAACCGGGCAAAAATGCCTCTATTCCAAATACGTCAACAATCATACCGCCCTTAGTACGGCACTTGATATATCCCTTAACAATCTCGCCCTTGTCATAAGCCTCATTAACTCTGTCCCAAGACTTAAGAGCGCATGCTTTTTTATGTGATACTATTAATTTTCCGTTTCTGTCTTCAACACTCTCTACGTAAACGTCAACTTTGTCTCCGACTTTTAAATCCGGATTATATCTGAACTCGCTTATAGAAATGACGCCTTCACTCTTGTAGCCGATATTTACCATTACCTCACGTTTTGTCATTGCGGTAACGGTTCCTTCAACAACTTCATTCTCAAGAACTTTAGAGAATGTATTGTCATACTCTTCTTCTACTTCTTCTTTAGGCGCGCCGTAATCAGCAGCCTTCTCAAATTCATCCCAGTTAAATTTAGCAGGATCAACAGATGCGTTGCTGTGTCTTTTTTTAGATTGCTCAGAAGCCTCTGCGGTTTCTTCTTTGTAAGCCTCTAAAGAGTCTTCATTTTTGCGGACGGGAGTCTCTGCGGTCTCCTCATTTTCCACGATTGATTTTTCTTTACTCATAATTAATTAATTTATTAGTTGTTTAACATTATTTGTAGTTCCGCTTATGCGGAGATCTATTCCTTAAAACGGCATTTGCCGCCTCTTAAGGAGCGGCAAATGTAAAGATTTTTTGATTGTTACACAAATTTAATATGATTTAATACAAGCTCTTGGAGCCGGCAAAATCAACAACAAATTTTACAATCTTAGGAATAACGGCATTCATATAGGCGGCACCTTTATCGGCTGTGGCTTTCAACGGATTACCAACGCCTGTATCTTGCGTAGTTTTCTCCCAGTCTCTTGGAGCCCATGCAACTTTTTTATTAAGCCCCTCTATTGCAAATCTTTTGAATTTGCCCTCTCCGGCAAGTTTCATATCTACCAGTTCCGGGTAGTAATAAAGCATTACGGATGTCTCCTGCTCGCCCGCATGGTCATCCTCTTTCTCCTCAAAAAATCCGTCACGGGGAATAAAAGCAAACCACTCATTGTGGCAAATTGTGAATGAAGGCTCCTCTATTGCGAGGTCTCTTATCATCCCTTTAAATATGTTTCCGCCGTGCCCGCTCATTATAAGAAGCTTGTTAATTCCCTGATGCTTAAGAGAATTGACAACATCACGCAGCACGCACATTTGAGTCTGCTGAGTTGCATGAACACAGAACGGAAGCTGTATCTGTCCCGGATTTTGGGACCCAAGCGGAATGCCGGGCAACACCATTGCGTTAATTCCCCGTTTAGATGCAGCCTCTGCAACTTCAAATGCAATTGCCTGAACGGTAAGCATATCCGTGCAATAAGGCAGATGCCTGTTGTGGGGTTCGGTTGAACCCCAAGGCAAAATGGCCAGATGGTACTGCTTCACTTTGGAAACATCGCCCCACTTGGCCGTTGTGATATCGTATTTTGAATACATTTGTACTTAGTTAATTTTCCGGCAGTTATACGCCTGCAACTCTCCTCTTGTACTCTGCAAGACATGCATCAAGTCTCTCATGAGCCGTTGTATCCCCGGGTACGTTATGAGACGGATGAATATACAGATGGACTCCTCTGTCTGCAAGAATTTCTGCAACAGTACACATTGTCATCCAGACAGTTGTAACAAATGCCATTGTAGAAAGAGGACCTATTTTATCCTGATGGTTCTTTAAATCTACGGAAGCATCCTGCAAAGGACAGCAAGAATCAACAACATAATCTGCAACCTGGAACAAGTTCTTTCCGCTTGAGTGACGGCTTGGTTTATTTCCTGTATCTGCAGCACTTCCGTATGCGATAACTTTCATTCCTCTCTTCTGAGCCTCCAATGCGACCTCAATGTTTACTGCATTAATTCCTGTATGTGAGAAGATCCACAGTAAATCATTCTTATTAAAGTTCCAACTGGACATTATTGCTTTTCCGTAACCCTCCGCTCTCTCCAGCCACAGAAACTGATTAATACCCATCTCTCCGACAATATGAGTGAAGAAAGTAAGAGGAAGCTCGCAAAGCGGATGGAATCCGACAAAGCCTCCGATTCTTGGGTACATCTCTTCTATTGGAAGATTTGCATGCCCGCATCCAAAAGTGTGAACCAAATGACCGCTCTGAAGACAGTCAGCCATAACACCTGCAACCTTCTTAATCTGCTCCATCTGGGTAGATTCAATTTTGTCCATAACGCCTATTGCGTTCTTTTTCCATTGATTTGCTAACATGATATAATTTTTTAGTAACTGATTAATATATAATATTTTATAAATCTATAAAAATTTCTTTAATGTCTTTAAAATTTTTTAATGTTTATATTTCCGGTAGTCTATAAAATTATTCCCTTCCTCTCATTCTCCTCTTTTGTCTTCTTACACTTGCGCGCCGTAACAGGAGCTATCGCTATGATTATTAGTATGAAAACCCCAAGCACTATAGGGAAAAACCTGAATATTCCCTCAAATACGGACTGCGTTGTAAACATTTTTCCTACAAAAAAATTGCCAAGGAACTGGCCGCACAATCCAATAAATATTGCCACTGAAAATGCGGCGCCGGATTGTTTGTGAAATAAGCCTCCGAGATATGTAAGCATTACGGGATATGTTGCTCCAACACCAAAGCCCAGCAATATCATTGATATGTAAACAGCTGTTACCGAGGCCGGCATAAAGGACATTAAGATTGTACCGACAACGCCAATAACCATATAAAAATTAAGAACCATTATGGCATGCATCTTTTTCATTAAAGCTCCAAGAGCAAAACGGCCGCCCGTCATTCCAATGGTAAACATTGTAAGTGAAAGAGTTGCAATGTTTGCGGCAAGCCCCCCTGGTGTTGAAGTAAGAAATGAAGTTGTATAACTTCCGCTTGTTCCCTCCAGCGCACTCTGGAAAAACAGAACGGCGCCAACTAAGACAAGAGCCGGATACTTAATGAATTTGAAGGAGTTCCAAAAATTCACCTCTTCCGCAGCTCTCTTTATCGGCTTGCCCTCAGAATTTGTCAAGTTCTTTAGTTTTGCTTCAGGAAATTGAATACAGAAAAAATAAATGATCAGCACCGCCATAATAAGAGAGAATGCAAAGAGACAGAACTGATATCCGTTGACCACAACACCGGCAAATGCAACGGACATATTTGACGTTGCAAAGCAAGTCAGCGTCCACAAAAGGGCGCCAATACAGTAACACGCCCCAAGAATGCTAAGTTTTGCGCCACGGCTACTGTCATCATAAATATCTGATACAATAGCATTTGTCTCACCGTTTAGTACCCCTCCGCCGAGACCCACCAAAAAGATGCTTACTCTTAAAAAATTCAGAACTGCAGAATCAGACATACCTAAATGCGCCCCGGTTGCAAGTCCGATGAGTCCCGCCATCAACAAAAACGAACTCACAATAAGCAGCCACTTATAGCCAAATCTGTCCATAATGGGGCCAAAGAAAATTGTACCGATAATAATCCCGACAGACATAATGGGAGGCAATCCGATGGCTTCAGGTACGGCTACTTTTAGCGGAGGCAAAATAGCTCCAAGGGAGAGCATTGCAACTCCAAAAAACGACATTCCTGCACATGCGGCAAAATTCACTTTGCCAGTTGAATATGTACTCATTTTATAACTCTACTTTATTACGTTCATTATCGCTGCGGGCTTTTTTGCAACGGGCAATGGCAAACGGAGCCAGAGCAATTACAATTACAATTAAAATACATGGGATAACGGGGAAAAATATAAAGGCATCTCTAAATTTTTCATTTGCCAAGATAAATTTACCAATCAGCAGATTAGCAACAAACTGTCCGCACAATGCAATAAAAATTGCCAATGAAAAAGCAGCACCCGATTTTTTATGAAAAACTCCGCCCAAATATCCAAGAATAATCGGAGGAGTAGCGGCAATCCCGAAACCTATCAAAGTCATGGCCGCATAAACGGCTGCAACAAATAAAGGCTGCAACATCAATAGAATACAGCCGATGAATGCCAAAAGCAAATAGACGTCCAGAGCAACAATATCCTTTAACTTTTTTATCATTAAGGGAATGGCAAACCTACCTGCCATCATCCCGACAGTCATAAGCGTAAGAGAAAAAAGTGCCTGCTTAAGAGTAAGTCCGCCTTGAAATTTTGTTATATAAGAAGTTGTAAATGTCAAACTTACCGTCTCCAATGCAGTTTGAAAAAACAGCATTATTGCAACAATGACAAGGGCCGGATATTTAAGCAACGCAAAAGATTTAAAAAATGCAACCAGCCCGTTCTCCTCTTTAACTTGTCCAAGACCGGCCGCCTCATTTTCTGCGGCAATTTTCTCTGTAGCCATCTTCCCCTTAGCTTCCGGAAACTTTGTAATAATAAAAAAAACAACAGAGGCCGCCATTATTATGGCGCTGGAAATCAAGGGAATTCTATAGTTTGGAAAAATGTAGCAGGAGAGCGTCCAAGCAATGCAGCCAACGCAATAGCTGCCTCCCAGAATACTGAGTTTTATTGTTCTGTGCGCATCGTCATTTACATCTGAAACAATTGCAATTGTTTCTCCGTTAAGAATTCCGCCGCCAAAACCTATTAAAAATATACATACCCGCAACACATTGATAGACATAGAATAAGCCATCCCCATAAGACCTATCAGAAGAAAAACGGTTGCCCCCGCAAGCAGCCACTTGTAACCGTACTTGTCCATAATTGGACCAAAAAGAATTGTTCCCGTTATAATCCCGACAGATATAATTGGAGGCAGCGCAAGAGCCTCAGGTATAAGTTTTTGCAAAGGAGGAAGAATTACTCCCAATGAAAGCATGGTCACTCCAAAAAAGGCGCAACCCAAATAGGCGGTCATGTTGACTCTTTCAACAGAATAATTTTTCATCTTGATCTATCTAAACATTTAATCTAATAACGCAGACTCCCCTTACTTGCCATGCACAAAAAAAGCATCGCAAAGGTATTGTATTAAATTATAAGGTCAAAAATTGATTTTACAAATTTTAGCAAATAGAGAGAGTATATTATGCTCCTATTTCCTTGACATTGCCGGTTCTCTTAAGAACTCCCCAAGTTTGCAGCTCACCTTTAATTGCACGTTTATAGCTCTTAAAAAGAACAACATACATTATCCATCTGTAACAAAAACGTTGAGGGATAATCCATAGCAGAACCCAAAGTTTCTCTTTTTCAAACAGATATGCGGCTACGGATATGCTGGCGTCAACTAGTGTAAACAACAGATAATAGATAAAAATTCTACCGGCATTACCGCTGAAAAGTCCTATGATCATAAATAAATCTGCAAGAGGAGAGAACGTAGGAATAATAAACTGGAATACCAACATATTTGGCAGCGCCCACATTCCCAAGCCCTTATGCTTTTGGCTCATTAATGCATCTCTGTTCTTCCAAAATGTCTGCATTACTCCAAAACTCCAGCGCACTCTCTGGCGCACAAACTGGTCAATCTTCTCCGGAGCCTCCGTCATTGCCACAGCTCTGTTCTCATTCTCAATAACATAACCGGCCCGTAAAATTCTGATCGTCAAATCGCAATCCTCTGCAAGGGTATCAGTTGTGAGTCCGCCTGCAGCCTCTATTGCACTCTTTCGGAATCCCCCTATCGCACCCGGAACAACCGTAATTGCGTTAATTGCGGCATAAGCGTTGCGGTCAAAATTCTGGCTTGTTGTATATTCTATAGCCTGCCATTTGGTAAGCATATTAAGCTGATTACCAACCTTTACATTGCCCGCCACAGCTCCTACTTTTTTATCCTTATCACAAATAAAATGTGTCATAAGCAAAGAAACAGCATTGCTATAAAGCTTTGTATCTGCATCTATGCAAACCAAAAAATCAGCCGTAGTATGCTCAATTCCAAAGTTTAAGGCAGACGCCTTGCCTCCGTTTGGCTTGGTTAATATTTTAATTTTTTCATTTCCCTGCAGGGCATCACACACTCTCTTGTAAGTCTCATCCTTGCTTCCGTCATCTACAAATATTATATCAAAGTTTGAATAATCCTGTTTTAGAAGGTTTTGTAAAGAAGACACGGCATTTACCTCCTCGTTATACGCAGGAACAATAATGGAAACTTTGGGAGCACTACTGCTCACTATTGATCCGGGACTCAGTTCATTTATTCTTTTCCTCTCTCTAAGTCTCTCCCTGGTTGTAAGTGCAATCATAAATACAAGCCGCCCGAGTCCAAGTATGATAAATATTATGAACAGAGCTGTCAAGAACTTAATTACTTCATACATAATGGTAACCGATGCCATATTTGCCTGAATGGCATAATATTCATTGCCCTTGTCAACATTTGGCATCAGCTGGTCCTTTTCCTTATCCAGGATTCTATCCAGCGTAGTAAACTCATATCCCTGTTTCTGAAAGTATTCTATAATTCTTGGCAGCGCCTTTATTGTCTCTTTTCTGGTCTCTCCGCCCGCATCATGCAGTAAAATTATATGACCGTTTCCCTGCCCGACCTGCCTGACAACCCTATTAAAAATAGTATCCGCTGTTATCCCCGGCTGCCAGTCCTCCGGGTCTATGGATTCTCCTACATCAATGTAATTTTGTTTACGTGCAAGTACCACAGGAATAAGCTCTTCCATGTTTGCCGGCTCGCTGTCCGCATTGTACGGAGGACGGAATAAGATTGTGCTGTGCCCCGTTATGCACTCTATCAAAAGACGGGTAAGCTTCAATTCTGCAAAGGTTCTGTCGGGAGACTCTTTAGCAACATTTTTATGTGTAAATGTGTGATTTCCAAGAAGATTTCCCTCTTCATAAATTCTTTTTACAATTGGAAGATTTCTCTCTGCCTGCAAACCCACCAGGAAAAATGCAGCATGTACGTGATATTTCTTTAAGATATCCAGGATTTTAGGAGTCCATCTTTCATCAGGTCCGTCATCAAAAGTAAGAAGCAGCTGTTTGTCTTCCGCCTCTCCGTATTTCAAAATCTGAAAAGAGGTAGGAATTTTAAGATAGTTTTCCTCTGCAATCAATTTATATGTACTATCCATAACTATCTCTATCTTACCCCTTTGCGGCGTCTTCATGACATCCAGAACTTCACCGTCTCCAAGATAGTTAATACCGTTCATAAGCCACGCTTCCTCAAAACTTTTCTCCCCTTCATGCCCAAGAGGATTATCCTCCATATCTTTAGGATAGTATTTCCAAATTCTGTTATCCTCGCTTCCAAGGCGCCACAATCCAAATCCTGCAATGCCGTATTCAGAACCAAAACGCATTACATTATAGGTAGTTGCAGCATCCGTAAAAAACACCTGGTGCAAAAAGCCGCGCTCATCTTCACATGCGTAGCTGAGATTATAAGTGTTATCGTCAAAGTTGATTTTAGAATCACTTTCTGCAGCTCTCGACAGAGCCTCCTGATAGGTTATGCTTACATTGCCGTCCGGTCCGTTGCTCCAGTCATATCCAAAAGCCGCTAAACCTAAGATTATCTTATTATTAGGCACTTCCTTTGCAAGATTATCCACTGCCGCCTCTATCCATTTTTGAGAACATATCGGTCCCGAATCACCGGACATTGAATATTCATCATACGCCATAAGCACCAGATAATCTTCATATTTGGCCAGTTCCTTAACATTATAGTCAGTATTGAAAGGCTCTATATCCTGGGATACCAGCAAGTTGTGTTTATGAAATTCCGCGGAGAGCCTTTTGACAAATTCCGTTAGATATTCATCTCTATTCTCTTTAAGCTCCTCTATGTCCAAATTAACCCCGATGAATTTATACTTAAGGCAGGTTTTTATAAGGCTGTCTATTAGTTGTTTTTGCTTTTGAGTAGAATGGAGTATGCGCCCGATGGCATCTGCCCTGAACTCCTTCTTTAAATTGTTTGTAAGCATTGGCATAATTGGAACGCCGCTCTTTCTCATTAAGCTCAAACCTTTAGAATCTATGTTTGTAATAAGCTTGTCTTTAAGGGTATCAATGAAAAACCACTCGGGCATCACAAGATTCAGATTGTGAATGTTCCTCCGCAAAGAGTTGTATGATTTTGGGTCCCATGCCACATAGAAACCGGCGCGTATCCCCGCGTTGTAATCCTCCCAGCTGTCTATGTATTTTTGCTGCAATGTATCTCCAAAACCGTGGAATCTCTTTAATTTTGAGAGTTTTGCAGCTTGCTCCTGCGCATAGTTATGATGTATTTTTTTATCTAAAATATAAGGTCTAAAACCGGAATATTCTTTTGAATATTTAGTCTCCTGCAAAAAAGGACGAGTTGCCAGCACAGCTTTTTTATAGTCTTGGTTAAACGGCAGTGAGGGAATGTGGTCAATGACAAACATTGCAATAAATACCGCAACCAGCAGAGCCACAGCAAAAAGAATCACTCTTGCACTCCACTTAATTTTCCTCCATCTGGAGGGACTATCCGCCTGAAAAACCTGCTTTGCCATAACCAGAAAAGCCGCTTAATCTCTACCTAAAATAACCTCAGCAACAAAGATAAGTCGCGGCTGCAAAAAGAGTGCTAAACTTTCAAAAGATTTTTGATTATTTCGCCCACGCATTATCGGCAAAACCGGCCTTTTCACACTATTTCAGCCACCTGTCCAGCCAACTGAAAAATGTACGCTGCCAGAAGATGCCGTTCTGCGGTTTCAGAACCCAGTGGTTTTCATCTGGATAGATTAGGAACTCTGCAGGTATGCCTCTTAGTTTTGCGGCATTGAATGCAGCCTCGCCTTGTGAGTACAGTATTCTGTAATCTTTCTGGCTGTGTATGCAAAGAATTGGAGTATCCCATTTATCTACGTATAAATGAGGGGAATGCGCATAAGTGTTTTGGGCAACTGCATTATCTTTATCCCAGAAAGCGCCGCCTAAATCCCAGTTGGCAAACCACATCTCTTCTGTCTCTGCATACTGCTGCTGCTCATTGAATATGCCGTCGTGAGCTATAAAAGCCTTAAATCTCTTGTTGTGATTGCCCGCAAGCCAATACACAGAGTAGCCGCCAAAACTTGCACCTACGCAGCCAAGATGGTCTTTATCAACGTATTTCTCATTGCAAGCATCGTCAATGGCAGTAAGGTAATCCTTCATGCACTGGCCCGCATAATCTCCGCTAATTTCTTCCAGCCACTCCTGTCCAAAGCCCGGAAGACCGCGGCGGTTAGGAGCCACTATGATATAACCGTTTGCAGCCATCATCTGAAAATTCCATCTGTAGCTCCAGAACTGACTTACAGGGCTCTGAGGTCCGCCTTCACAGTAAAGCAATGTCGGATACTTCTTATTTGCGTCAAAATGAGGCGGATAGATAACCCAGCAAAGCATATCTTTGCCGTCCGTAGTCTTTACCCATCTCTCTTTTACATCTCCTAGAGTAATCTGGTCAAGGATAGATTTGTTCTCCCGGGTAATCTGTTTAACTTCTTTTGTTTTCAGATTAACGGTGTAGATATCATCCGGTACACTCATGCTGTGTCGCTTGGCTATCAGGTTCTTGCCCATCACAGCAACGGAGCCGTAATCATGCTGTCCCTCTGTCAGCTTCTTAACATCACCCTTTAGATTGGTGCTGTAAAGCTGAGTAGTGCCATGCCATGTACCGACAAAATATAATTGTTTTCCGTCATGGCTCCAGCAATAATCATCTACGTTAGAGTCAAAAGACTCTGTAACGTAAACCTTTTTACCCGTTACAAGATCCTTAACACATAGGCGATTACGGTCGCTCTCATAGCCGTCTCTCTCCATGCTCTGCCATGCTATGTATTTTCCGTCAGGGCTGTACTTTGGATTGATGTCATAACCCATATTCAAATCGCCCTCTTGATGATTGATGCTCTGGTGCTGCAATGACTCGTCATATTTTATTGCAGGGTCTTTGTAACCATCCGGCTTACAAAGATTTACGGTTTTACCTGTTTCAACGTCATACTCGTAAATGTCAGAATCCGTAGATGTAGCATAATCAATTCCGGTCTTCTTGCGGCATGTATAGGCAATCTTTTTTCCGTCCGGACTCCAGGCTAATTGCTCAATTCCGCCAAAAGGTTTTCCCGGACACTCGTAAGGCTCTCCCTCCATAATATCTTTAACATCAACCAATTTACCATCCTTGACATTTGCTACAAATGTATGTGGGATACTCTCAACCCACTCATCCCAATGCTTATGCATCAAATCTGTTATAAGCATTCCCGATGACTTGGGAAGATCCTTGTAAATATCTGCGGCTTTTTTCACCGGTCCGCTGCAAGGAATAGAGTGTACAAACATAACCTTTGAACCGTCGGGAGAAAAAATAAAACCTTCCGGCTCTCTATCTCCGCAATCAATTGCCTGTCTGTCAGAGCCGTCAGGATTCATTGTCCATATCTGACTTTTTCCGTTTTCTGCACTTAAGAAGGCTATCTTTTTTCCGGTGTCTATCCAGGAGCAATCCGTCTCGCTTTTGGCGGACTTGGTAATCATCTTGTTATCAGAGCCATCTGCATTCATTACATAAATAACGCTGTGGCTTTTGTTCTCTTTTACACTGTAGTATGAGACGGTATAGACAACCTTGCTCCCGTCGGGAGAAACGTCCAGACCGCCAATTCTTCCCATGGCCCACAAGGCTTCCGGAGTAAGAACGCCGCCCTTGACATTTATATTCTGCCTGCCTATAAACACTTGCGCTTCAGCCTTCTGAGCAGAAGCGCCCGCAACCGTCATAAGTAATGCACTCATTATTACTGCTAATTTCATATGATTAAATATATTGTTTAAGTTTAAATAAATTCCTTTCCAAGGACAAGATACGCAGCTCCCAAAAGAGCCGCATCGCTCTGAACCTCAGTGGCGCAGAACTTGACGCTCTTCATCGATATCGGCTGCCCCCATTTGCACGCCTCATTATAAATTTGCGGAATAAACCGTACTGCAGGTCCAAACACTCCTCCGCCAAAAATTATTTTCTGAGGATTAAACAGACTGACAAGATTTGCTGCTCCCATTCCCCACATCATGACCGCCTTACTCAGCACTTTAACCGCAACAGGATCCAAAGGATAAGAAGCAAACACATCATGTGACGTTACACTTTCAACAGGTTTATCTCTTAATGCACTTTTTATTTCTGAGAACTTTTTACTCCCGACAGTCTCTTTTAAAGCCCGCAATTCTTTTCCGGCCTGATATCCGATTCCGTTGCCGCTGGCATAAGTTTCAAAACAGCCGCACTGGTCAAACTCTTTATTATAAGGATTTTCCAAAGCCATCCACCCTGTCGCCCCGACAATGTCATTTGCTCCGTGAAGCACTCTTCCGTCGATTAAAATTCCTGCGCCTATTCCGGTCCCGACGGCAATATATATGGCATCCGTACAATCTTTTGCAACTCCTCTCCATTTCTCACCGAGTATGTAACATGTTCTGTCACTCTCAATTGCAATATTGGCTTTTGACTGACCGATGACATCAGAAATATACCTTTTCAGAGGAAAATCCTCCCAGCCCGGAATATTAGGAGCCCAGACGGTTCCCTTTTTTGAATACACAATTCCGGGAACACATATCCCGGCGCCGGTTATGGTATATTGAGTGGCAAGACTCTTTATTATCTCTACAACCAGCTCACCTACAGCACTTCCGGTACGTCCATCCAATAGACGCATGTCTCTTTTTTGAACATTTCCGCATTCATTGAAAACAGCCGCAGATACTTTGGTGCCGCCCAAATCAATTCCTATTACAGCCATAATATATTTATTTTTTTCTGCGCAACAGAAAAGAGGCCAAAAAGACGGAAATCAGCATAATAACAAGTATTATAATAAAATCTGCCAGTCCGTTGAACTCTCCCAAAATTGGAAGTTTTATGTTCATTCCGTATATGCCGGCAATCAGCGTAGGCGGCATAAATAGAATTTGCACAAAAGTTAAGATTCTAACTATTTTGTTTTGCTCCAAATTAATTAGTCCAAGAACGGTATTCTGCAAATATTCCAATCTTTCAAAATTAAAATTTGTGTGGCTCAGCAAAGAGACAATATCATTTACCAAAACCTCAAGTCTCGGACGAATATC
>DAIRSJ010000003.1:30478-31673 GCA_036804445.1 Candidatus Egerieousia sp. | reverse complement strand
TCATACAAATCTATCCACAGGACATCATCAAAACCCAAATTTTCCGTCAGTTCCTTAACATCTGACGTGGTGGTAATCTGCCCCCTAGATTTGTAAAAAACCTGAATCATAATCCGGCCTCCTTTGTTATGATTAGCGTATTGTTCATTTTCAGTGTATTGATGGCGTCAGGCCAACGGCGCAAAAATATTAAAATTCTTTTAAAAGTGTGCTATGCCTCTGACGGTTTTTTGACAAACATTGCAAGGCCCGCAAAAGTAAGCAGGGCACATACAACAATCAGAGCAAAACCAAAATCAAATACCATTGTTTGAAGGAAGTAGCAAATCACCGGTGATAAGACACATACATAAGGCACCGCTTTGTCTGCAATTTGTTTCTTTGTCAAAATTCCAAACATAAACAATCCAAGAAGAGGGCCATAAGTATATGATGCAATGGTATATACCATGTTTATAACTGCATCATTCTTTAAAATATTAAAGGCTATTATCAACAAAACAAAAAGAACGGCCATAACAATATTCACAATCTGGCGGACTTGCTTCTTCTTTTTATCATCCCAGTTTCTCTTCTCCATGCCGACAATATCTATACAGGTAGAAGTAGTAAGAGATGTGATTGCATTTGCGCACGTTGGATAAGCAGCTGATATTAAGCCGATAAAGAAAATAACTCCAACTACGGGCTTAAGGTTAAATGCAACTATCGGGAATATTTTATCAGCCTCAACTTTGCCTGCAGATGTTGTTGCCAGTGCAAGCAAGTCCGGATGACTCTGAACAAAAATTGCCAGCACCGCACCAAGGGCAAGGAAGAGAATATTCATTACTATCATCATCCCGATAGATGTCATGATGTTTTTTTGAGACTCGTGTATATTCTTACAGCTCAAGTTTTTCTGCATCATAGCCTGGTCCAGTCCCGTCATTGCGATGGGGATAACAAGACCGCTTAAAAATCTCTTAAACCAATTGGTCTTTGATGCCCAGTCCATATCAAAAATATTGGAATAATTTGATGCATGAATGTTAGAAACCATATCGGAAAAATTCCAATTCATCCCTCTGCAAATAAATATTAATGAGACAACCACAGCAATTATCATAAAGGATGTCTGAATCATGTCGGTCCAGATGATTGTCTTTACTCCGCCTTTCATTGTGTATAGGATTGCAAGCAGCACAAAAATTAC
>DAIRSJ010000003.1:26029-30378 GCA_036804445.1 Candidatus Egerieousia sp. | reverse complement strand
CATGCCGATAAGCATTGGCAAATAATAAAACTTCTCATTAAATACATTTCCCGGAACGCTCATAAAAGATACGCCGCTAAGGGAAGCTCCTATCATTCCATAAGCCACTAAGAACCAGTTAGATTTGCGGTTCCCTGTAAAGTATGAATTATTATCTGCTTTTCTGGATGTCAAAAAAGCAATTGCAAATAGCAAAATGGTGTAAACCAAAAACGTAATCAGAAGAATAGTGGAATTCATATATATCTGCCTTTAATTGTTATCTTTAAATGGTTGTCTGTTTTCTATTGATTTTGCAAGAGTTACTTCATCCGTGTATTCCAGGTCATTTCCAAAAGCAACTCCGCGCGCAATAGAAGTAATATTAACGTTGTAATTCTTCAATTTCTTGTAAAGATAAAATGAAGTGGTCTCCCCTTCCATGCTGGTAGAGAGAGCCAGAATAACCTCATTTACATCTCCTTTCTTAAGCCTCTCTTCCAGCTGCGGAATCGGAAGATCAGACGGTCCAATTCCGTCCATCGGAGATATGATGCCGTCGAGAACATGATAAAGACCATTATAGGTCTCTGTGTTTTCTATGCTCAACACATCTCTGATGCTCTCCACCACGCAAATCACAGAGTGGTCTCTGCGCTTGTCTGAACATACGCCGCAAATCTCGGTATCTGAAATCATATTGCAAATAGAACAGTGCTTTGCATTTTTGCGCAGTTCCAAAAAAGAAGAGGCAAATTTCTGAATATTTTCCTCCGGCTGCTTAAGCAGATGAAGCGCCATGCGCAACGCGCTCTTCCTGCCGATTCCCGGAAGCGTTGCAAACTGGTCAACCGCTTCTTCCAGGAGTTTTGAAGAGTAATTCTGCTTAAACATGAGCATTCTATTTGTGTGATAATCAGGTTTTAATCCCGACAGTTATTTTTTTTGTTCAGATTTATACTTGTCAATGGCATTGCGGACGGAGCCATATTTAACAAGATAAGATTTTGCAAGGTTATAGTCTGCAATTTTAGTTTCATCCATAATCATTCTTGTGCCGCGGTCAACAAGTTTTGCATTATTCAACTGCATGTCCACCATCTTGTTACCCTTGACATGGCCAAGTTTAATCATCGCAGAGGTAGAAATCATATTTAAAATCAGTTTCTCTGCGGTTCCGGATTTCATTCTGGTGGATCCGGTTACAAACTCGGGTCCTACAACGGCTACTATTGGAACATCTACAACTTCTGCAACTTTTGCATCAGGGTTACAGGTAATGCAGCCGGTAAGAAGTCCGCGCTTTTTTGCATCCGCACATGCCCCGATTACATAAGGAGTTGAACCGCTTGCAGCAATTCCTACAACCGTATCATTCTGATTTATGTTAAATTTCTCCAAATCTCTCCATCCTCCGTCATAATCATCTTCAGCATTTTCAACAGCCTTTCTTATAGCCGTATCTCCGCCTGCAATAAGCCCTATTACCAAATCAAACGGAGCTCCGTAAGTCGGAGGAATTTCAGAGGCATCCAAGATTCCCAGACGTCCGCTTGTACCCGCCCCCAGATAAAACAGCCTTCCGCCTTTTTTCATCCTCTCCACAAGGCCGTCTATTAGTTTCTCTATCTGCGGAATACATTTTTCAACCGCAATAGGAACTTGTTTATCTTCATTGTTCATTCCGCACAGCAAATCATACGTGGACATCTTGTCCAAGTTGCTGTAATGTGATGATTGTTCTGTTACTCTTGTCATATTATCTTCCTTCTTTAACGTCTATTTGATGATAGTGAATTAATCCCTCGATTGGAGAGCGCATTATAATACCAATCTCCACTCCGCACTCTTCGGCAACCTGTTCCAGTATCTTTCTGAACACAAATGCAATAGAACCGACAAAATTAACCTTATAGCTCTTATAATCATATTGGTAAACATTACGCGTAAAGAACTCTTTAAAGCTAGACCGCAATAAACGATCAATATGCGGATTGTCCATATGATCCTCTATAAAGTGTGAGAATGAAGCAAGAAATCTGCTTGGGACCGGCTGTTTATAAACCTTATCCACAATTTGCGCATAGTCAAGATGATACTCTTCCGAAAATGAGGTTTGCAAATCTTTTGGCAGCACCCCCTTTATATAGTCAGAAACCAACTTGCGTCCCAGCACTCCGCCGCTGGCCTCATCTCCCAGAATGAATCCTCCGGCATTAACGTGCTGTGTAATTTGCAAGCCATCATAAAAACATGAATTTGAGCCTGTTCCCATTATACACGCAATTCCTTTGTTGTGACCGCAGACCGCCCTTGCAGCAGCCAGAATATCAGAAGCGGACTCGCATCTTGCCTTTGGAAAAACTTCTCCGAATGCCTCCGCCAAATCTCCGCACACTCCGTTTGACACCACGCCGGCGCCATAGAAATATACTGCAGAGATCTCCGTTCCTATCACCGATAAGAGTTTCTCTTTTAAGATTTTAATAATTTTATCTTTTGTAATGAAAACCGGGTTGATTCCCGCTGTTTTTATAATGCTGTAGGTTCCGTCCTCTTTGAGAGCACACCAATCAACTTTTGTGGAACCGCTATCTGCTATTAGAATCATTTGTTACTATTTAGTCCGGCAAATTTACTAATAATTTTTAAGTAAATCAGACTTGCGTGGCAATCAGATTCTGACTCCGCTCTTTTTCCAATGCACAACTCCATAAAACGCTGATATAATGTAGTATAAATATAACATCACAGACAGTATCATCCCATTTTGTCCGCCGACATATTGTATTGAAAAAATCGCCGTCATTATGATATCGGCTGCAATCCACAACCACCACTGATACAAGTACGATTTACTCAGCCAATATGTGCCCAATATGCTGAGCGCTGTTGCAAGCGCATCCCAAAACGGATAAGGATCCGGAGAGTGTGAAAACAATTTGCTAAAAAAAACAATAAAGATATAAAGAGCTGCTGTTAAGAGACATAGAATAACAGCGCCCCATGCAATTTGTTTGCCTGTCGGGATACAATAGATAACACTGCTCTCCTTTGCAGTCTCAGAGGCATCGCCGCCCAAACTGATTTGCTCAAACGACTTCTTATAATTTCTGCGCTGCAAAGTCCATTGCCAAATTCCGTAAAAACTCATTATTACAAAATATATTTGGAGTCCCATTTGGGCATAAATACCTTGATTATAGAATATTACAGCATAAGATGTTGAGGTGATAAGAGCTACAATCCACATGGCTCTTAGCTGCAAAATTTCAAATAGTGTGTAAATAATGCCGCCGGCAAAACCAAGTATTTCTATCCAGCTAAAATTCATTATTTTTTACATTAAAAACTGAATGATAGGCGTACAATAAAATTGGTGGTTGCCTGAGCGTAAACGCCGCCGCTTACATCATCCGCAGAACCATCCTTAAACTTTGCCCTGTAAATCCAACCGTAAGAATAATATTTATTATTCAATAAATTATCAACACAGATAGATAGCGTAGCTGTAGCGGTGCCCTTTATCTTAAAGCTCTTCTGAGCGTTGAGTCCCATTACAAAATAGCTTGGAACTTCGGCCTCCTTGGAAGAGGAATTATCCATGTATTGTTTGTCTACATATTTGCCGTTTAAAGATATCACGGCTGTTTTAACAGGCATATATGAGAGCATCGCCGCCCATATCAGCTCCGGAGACAAAGTAAGATTTGATTTCTTGTAATATGTGGCTGTCTGAGGGACGGAATTCCAATCATTTGGATTATCAAATGTATCTGTGTACAGAGTATAATTTTTCAGTTTATTTTTGGAGAATGTGATATTACCGTCTAATGAGAACTTTTCCAAAGGCATCCAACCGGCGGACAACTCAATACCTCTGCGGTAGCTGTCCGGGATATTCTCTTGGATTATATATCCGGTCTCCGTTAATTTTCCCGTTGCAACAAGCTGGTTTTTATACTCCATCGCATATAGATTAATGCCGGCGTTAACATGCTCATTTGCAAATTTATATCCCATTTCATAATCTATCATCCTTTCAGATTTAATAGCATCTGCCTTTCCGGCTTTTATAGACTCTTTAACATCACTTCTGCTTGGCTCCCTATGACCTGCCGCAACAGAAAAATAGACCTTGCTGTTACCGGTAATGTTATAAGTCAGACCCGCCTTGGGATTAAAAAAGTTATAATGCATATCTCTGTCGAGACCTATAAAATCTTTGTCCAAACCGCTTAGTTTAAAGAAAATGTAGCGATATTGCAAATCTGCAAAAGCCGTCAGTCTGTTTACTATTTCATATTCAGCCCTTGCATAAAAACTTACATCATTTTTCTTCCCGTTGTTGCGGTACCATTCAAAATTAT
>DAIRSJ010000003.1:21716-25929 GCA_036804445.1 Candidatus Egerieousia sp. | reverse complement strand
AACTTTTTGTTGTAAATATAGTTTTCATAATAGCCGGTTCCTTTGGTATAATGCAAGGTTGCATCAAAAGTCACATACGGAGAGAACTGATGAATATAGTGCAGCTGAACATGATGCTGCCTATAGTTATCTGTCTCATTATCATAATAATGCACATTACCTGCCTCATCATAATATTCGCCCGCACTGTTGTATCTTCTGTTATTATGGTAAATCTCCAGCGGACATCCATTCCATGTAATGCCGGTTGCCTGGTCTCCGTATATATAAGTGATTTTAAAAGAGTTATTCTCATTTTTCCATCCTCCCGACAGATACAGTGAATTCAAATCCGCCTTTGCATTTCTGATGTAACCCTTGGTGCTGCTGTGAGAATATCTGACGTCAAAAGAGAAACCGTTTTTCATCTCACCGGTTCCGGCTCCTATTGCAGCGATATATGTTTTAAAAGAACCGAACGAAAATTCCGCATTCCCGTACGGATCCAGGGCGGGAGTCAAAGTCTGCATATTCATACTTGCGCCAAATGCACCGGGGCCGTTTGTAGATGTCCCCACACCACGCTGAAGCTGAACAGATTGCAAGGAATTACCCAAAGACGGAATATCTACCCAGAAAACTTCCTGGCTCTCGGCGTCATTGATTGCAATTCCGTTTAATGTGACATTAATTCTGCTGGCATCACTGCCGCGCACGCTAAACTTACTGTATCCCAAGCCCAAACCGCCTTCGGTGGTTGCAACCACAGATGGTTGAAAACCCAAAACCATTGGTAGAGAATGAGATGCAGCTACGCTCTTTAACTGCGTCTTTGATATAGTAGAAAATGTAACGGGCGTATTTGCTCCGGCGCGCACCGCAGAAACAATTATACTGTCAAGCCGATTGACCTTTGAAGTATCAGACTTTACAGAAAATGCATTTGCCGTTAAAGGAAATACAATAAGGAATAAAAAAAATAACCTCTTCATAACAAGCTAAATATTAAAAGCTTAGAAATGCAAAGGTATCTTGCTCTCCCTCCGGCGGTATTAACCGCGTCAGGTTCCAAGGGTATGATCTCAGCCTTTCGGCACCCCTAAGCCGCTGCAAAGATATATTTTTGTTTTTGCAAAACAAAAATACAGATGATTACCTTAACGGGTTGGCAATACGGAAAAGACGGGGCCAATACTTGCCGGTAATATAAATGCTACCGTCCAACGGGTTATACGCGATACCGTTAAGCACGTCTGTATCAGCATTTTTCAATGACGCAGAAAGAATACCGCTGCAATCAAGTTCTGCTTTTACAACGCCGGTCTTGGGATCAATCATAACTATCTTGTCTGTCTCATAAACGTTTGCCCAAACAAGACCGTCTATATATTCAAGTTCATTAATCCATTTAAGAGGTGTGCCGTTCAAGGTAACATTAACTCTGCGCGTGCAATAGAAACTTGCAGGGTCCATAAAATACAAAGTGGATGAGCCATCGCTCATAATCATCTCTTTGCCGTCTGTTGTAAGTCCCCATCCTTCAGTAGGATATGAAGCCACACCCACCTTTTTAAATTTATCTGCAGAGTAAACAAAACATGAATGTTCCTGCCACGTAAGAATGTAAATATTGTTTCCAAAAATGCATGAACCCTCAAGAAAATATTTTGCATTAAAATTCCATCTTTTCTTAAGACTTCCGGTCTTGTAATCCACTATCCTAAAGCTGCTTTCACCGTATTGCCCTGCGCTCTCATACATTACTCCCTTATTGAAAAACAATCCCTGAGTGTAGGAATGTCTGTCGTGAGGAAAAGTGGCAAGCACCTTGACTTTATATTTTTTTGCAATGTTTTTATATGCAGTGCTCTCCAATCCGCCGGTTAAATTGTTTGCCATAGCACCCTGATTTACAGAGCATAACAAAAAAGCAAAAACCATAACAAAAAATATAACGGTCCCTTTTTTTATATGCAATTTACTAACCTTCATATCAAAAAACTATTTGTTGTCGGACGCTGCAACTTTCAAATCACAGCTACCGTTTTTTTCTGCACGATACTTCATTGCCGCTTTAACAAAAGCCACAAAAATAGGCTGCGGTCTTAGGGCTCTGCTCTTTAATTCCGGATGGAACTGAACGCCTATAAAAAACGGAAGCTTAGGAATCTCCACAATTTCCGCAAGACCGGTCTCGGGATTGCGGCCCGTAATAATCATACCCGCCTTTTCAATCATGGGAGCATAATGTTCATTAAACTCAAACCTGTGACGATGTCTTTCTGAAATCATCTTGCATCCGTAAATTTTATATGCAAGAGAACCCTCTTTAATCTTGCAATTGTATGCTCCGAGCCTCATTGTGCCACCCTTCATTGTTAGAGATTTCTGCTCCTCCATCAGGTCAATTATAGGATTTTTTGCAGTCGGATTAACCTCCGTGGAATTTGCTCCGTCCAATTTTAGAACATCCCTTGCAAACTCAATCACAGCCATTTGCATGCCAAGGCAAATTCCGAAGAATGGAATTTTATGTTCACGGGCATACCTGACGGAAAGAATCTTGCCCTCTATTCCTCTCTCTCCAAAACCGGGTGCTACAAGAATGCCGTCCATACCCTTAAGTTTCTCATTTATATTATTGGCATCTATAAATTCACTGTGTATAGTGTGAACATTTACCCTGCATCTGTCTGCCGCTCCGGCGTGTATGAAAGACTCCTGAATGGACTTATACGCATCCAGAAGTTCCACATATTTTCCAACCAAAGCTATATTGCACTCATATTTAGGATTATACAGTTTGTTCAAGAATGTTTTCCATGATGATAAATCCGGAGCCGGAATGCTTTTAAGCTTGAATCCCAACTTTTTAAGAACAATATCATCCAGTCCCTGAGCGTGAAGTTTTAACGGAACTTCATAAATGCTCTTTGCATCCGTACTCTCAAAAACTGAATCAGCCTTTACATTGCAGAATAGTGCAACTTTTCTCTTAATGCCGACAGGCAGAGGCATTTCTGTTCTGCAAACTATTATATCCGGATTAACCCCGTCCTGCTGAAGCAACCTTACAGAATGCTGAGTCGGCTTAGTCTTAAGCTCTTTAGCGGCGTGTAAGAATGGGACCAATGTCAAATGAAGTACAATACAGTCACCCTCAGGCATTTCCCATTGCAATTGTCTAACGGTCTCTATGAAAGGAGTAGATTCTATGTCACCGACAGTTCCGCCAATCTCCGTAATTATTATGTCAAACTTTCCCGTCTTGCCAAGAAGCGTCATCCTCCTCTTAATCTCATCCGTAACATGAGGAATGATTTGCACGGTCTTGCCCAGATAAACGCCCTCTCTCTCGTTATCAATAACGGTCTTGTAAATACGGCCTGTAGTAACGTTATTAGCCTGAGACATAGAGACATCCAAAAATCTCTCATAATGTCCCAAGTCCAAATCTGTCTCCGCACCGTCATCCGTTACGTAGCACTCGCCATGCTCATACGGATTTAAGGTACCGGGATCTACGTTAATATACGGGTCAAACTTTTGGATTGTCACTCTTAACCCTCTGGATTGCAGCAGCTTTGCAAGAGAAGCTGCCATAATACCTTTGCCCAGGGAGGAAACAACTCCGCCCGTAATAAAAATATACTTTGTCTTCATGGTAATGATTATGGAATGTCCTCTTATGGATCACTTCCTGTCGGGATGCAAAGGTAATTCTAATTAAAATTCAAAGCAAAGTTTTTACCGCATTTGCTTTGTAAAATTAAAAAGCATACTTTTGTGCCACGGCGGGAGGCTTTATCGCTCAAGTAATTGGGAGGAAAGTCCGGACAGGATAGAGCAATGTGCTGCGGAAAGCGCAGACAGGTGAAAGCTTGTGTGAGGGTAACAGAAAATAACCGCTTTTTTCCGTATAAACGGATAGAAGCAAGGGTGAAAATGCGAGTCAAGAGCTCACAGAGGGCAAAAGTGATTTTGCTTTAGTACTCAGCCGCATCCTGCAAGGCCACATATACCGGCAGTTAAGAGCTGCTCGCTCGTTGCCGGGGGGTAGGCTGCATTAGATAAATGATAAAGACCGCTGTTTAAACGGTACAGAATTCGGCTTACACTCCCGCCTGCAAAATAAAGGGTCTGAGAAGAAATTTTCAGACCCTTTTCCATATGGTTCAAAAGTAACAAATTGTCATTTTTTTCAAATTCCCTACTTGACGGGAGATTTTGCAAG
>DAIRSJ010000003.1:0-21616 GCA_036804445.1 Candidatus Egerieousia sp. | reverse complement strand
AAGTAACAAATTGTCATTTTTTTCAAATTCCCTACTTGACGGGAGATTTTGCAAGTATGTCCGTGAAGTATTGCCTTAGGTTTTTCCAATCATAATAAGGCCACATCTTGCTCTCCAGAGGTAATTTGGCTTCACGTTCATTTATTAAGATTTTTACATAGACGGGAGCCTTTGCAACCGTTTTGCCGTTGGTTTTTCCAGTCGCTGATTTCCTGTAAAATACAAACTGAATGTTTGCAGCCATTGGGATGTAATCTATTATATTCCAGTGATATGCAAGGGAATCCAGATTACCGGTACGGTAATTACCGCCGTTAATTCCAATCAGACATGACAGCGGAAGCACGTCAGAATCATGCCCGAACCTTAAAGTGGCACCGCGTCCGTTACAGGCAATAACTGAATCTGCGCCCCTGATAATATTTTTAAGAAGATATGTTTGGCTGTAAGGCATTTTGGCTCCCGACAGCTCTGAAAATCCTCTTATGCAGTACCAATAAGCATTGTCATTCAAATAGTAATTATACAGTTCTTCCTTTGTAAAGATATCCTTCATAGAAATCTTAAAATCAAGATCCTGCATAGACTGAGCCAGATTGCACAGCTTGTTGAAAAGATGAACAGACTGGTTGGAGATAATCAATTTGCCGTCCGGTCCGTAGGATTTTTTGTCATAAGGGACGGCGCATCTTGTGATAAATGTAGTATCGGTAAACAAAGCGGACATCAATCTGTCGGGATGAGTATTTTTTGCCTCAAAGGTTTCCAGCGCGCTCTTTCTGCCCTCATCTTCATAAAACTTGGCAAAACTTAAGGCACCGTCTTTATCATCATAATTCATATAATACATGTCATGCTCGCTTGCGTCATTGGTTATGATAATGTTTTTGTTGTATGCCTTAAGTTCTCCGCATTCCGCCATCATGCTTAATATACAGCGGATTACAACTGTTGAACGAGCATCAACTTTTACATCTCCGGCAAAGACTTCCGGAAAGTTTGCAATCATTCTGTCCGCAATTTCTCTGTGTTGTTTTGCGCCAAGCTGCGTCAGCTCCCCAAGCCGGCCGGTTGATGCAATATAAATTGAATCAACTTTAAGTTTAACGGAAGCACCCAAAGGAGTAAGAACGCCAGCTTTCTCAGCTGCGTTAAATACATCATAAGCAAAACCATAATCCTTAGGACTTATCAGCCAGCGTGAGCCGTGTCTTCCGTAATGGCTGATATAAAATGGTTTGTAGCCTTGCGGTGCCGGAGTCAACTTGGACACCGCGGCAAACGCCGGGCCTGACTGCGTAGCCGCATACGGGTATGCCCACAAACTTCCGCCCCCAATATTTACATTATTATATATTTTGTTTTTAATTTCCTGTGCACCTGCCGGAATACTGAATATCAGCACTATGCAGGCAAATAGATAAACTGTCGCGATTCTTCTTTTCATATTTGCATCCATATAATTTTAACTTTTCACAAATGCCATTTTCTATTTCTCAAAGAAATCTATAACCTGTCCGATTAATTTATTAATCTGAGCTTGTGATGTTAAGGTCTCCAAAGGGAATCCAAATGATGCTATTCTATAATCATCACCTTTATAAGCTACTGCCGCAGAGATACTGGTCTGCGGATATCTAAAGATAGTGCAAGCATTTTTATCCGCAGGAGTAAAGGCATCGGGAGACTCACAGCAATATTTTTTCTCATTCAGCCGGGAATAGAAATTGTAATCTCCGCTAAAGCCGAACGGATTATCTACGGCGGAAACATTTCCGTCAGTTGAAGCAGAGTGTGTCATCCATTTGAATTTAAGAACCTTTGACGCAAAATTCTTTCCTCCCGTATCTATTTTATATCCGTCAACTAAATCCGTGGATATATAAGCTCCTGATAATAATAGTTTTCTGCCTCCCGCACAAAATTTAACGATTGCATCTCTCATTGCAGGCGTATAAACGGTAAAGTTCACCGCCTTCATTTTTCCTCCGTCATTGCTCTGAGCCTGCTTACCCATAATCATATCGCAGATATCGTAATCTTTAAGTATTGTCTTTCCGTTTTCAACAGCGCTGCGGGTAGATGAGACAAAGCTATAACCCTTTTGCATAAAGGCAATTCCATGGTCGTAAGAATAATCAAACGTGTTACCGGCTATTACCATTTTTGCATAGTCCCCGTGACAGGCTCCAAACCCCGGAGCATCATCGTCGGTCCATGGAACAATGCGGCGGAATTCATACATGCTGCCTATAAAGTCCGCATCCTGAATATATGGCACGCCATGATCATAATCATCAAAGAAACCTGCCAAAGTGGAATCTCTGCTCTGCAGCCATTTTGGAGCACCTACTCTTTCAAAGGCATTTACAACAAGTGCAACTTTTTCTTTATTAGAATTACCTGATATCCCGACAGATATAACTTCTGACGGGAAGCTCTTGCCACCCTCATTAAGAGCGCATATCTTAAATCTATAAACTTTCCCTTTTTCTATTTCAACTCTATATGTTGTATCTTCCACAACATTGCCCCCGTCAAAACCATTATCGTCAATTGCCGTATAAACAATATACTTAGACGGCTTTGCAGTCGGCTCCTCAGGATCTTCTACTGCAGACCAATTTACCTTTGCATAAACCGTCTTGCTTGCGTCAATCATATTATAGACCGGGGGAGTTGTCAGTACAGCAACATCCCTGTTCTTTTTATTTTTCCTGCTTCTTCTGGATGCAGAAGATTTTCTCTTATGTTTGCCTTTCTTCAGGAATGGATTATCAGAAGAATCTCCGTTATCTACTGTTACCCTTACATTATTAACAGGAAGAGGCTCAACAACATAAGGCACATTATTTTTAAATGCAAGGAATTTTAATATGCCCTTATACATTCCTCTTGCAGCTGTAAATCTAAATGCGGGGTCAAGACCGTATTTCATGTCTGCAAAGTTTTCATGTGACAAGAATTCCAGCAATATTCCCGGAACCTGAGGGGTCCTGCTCTCCGAATAAGAACGGTCCCACAATCCTCTCCTTGTCCAGGGGAATCCGTACTTGTCGGACACATCATTAATAACCTGTGTTTGAACTATATCAGCCAGCTCTCTTCCAAACAATCTATCCTCCCCGTTTGGATATTTTATACCTCCTCCGAAATCTTCACAGTTACGAGTATAAATGGAAAGTGTACCGACAATTGAGTCATCTAAAAAAGTACCGGCATCCGTATGAAGAGCAAAAGATAAATCTATCGGGATTTTCTCTCCGCCGTACCCCCAGTTTGGCAATTTGGATGAACCTCCTGCCAATCTGTTTGTCCATTTGCCGCGGCTTACGTAATCATCATTGTAGTCATTTACGTTATTAGAATATGAGTAAACAGTATCCGGAAAACCGCTCCACTGCAGCCAATATCTTGCACCCTCTGCAAATCTTGGCATTCCGCTAACATAACCATCTCCTTTTCCACGGGCCATGTTACCCCATCCTCCGCCGAATTTTACAGCATCTGCAGTTACAATCCCTTTATCTATTGAGTTTACATTTGTTAAATAGACGCCCTGATCAGATGCCCCTTTCTTAAAATAAAATGTGCCTAGGTAAACCCATATTCCTCCTCCCATCTGCTGATTAACTCTGAATTTTGCAACTCCGCCGCTATACTTAACGGTATATCCGGCGCTTTTGGTACTCTCCGGAAGAGAATGATATGAAATATAAACCGCATAGTTTCCGTCTTCCGGAATATTTGGAAGCCATCTTGCCTCACTCTCGTTTTTTTCTATATGATTTTCTTCCGCCTGCTTAGAAGATTTCATAAGTCCCTGAACCTGAAGATAAGAACCCATTTTAAAAGGATTCTCTTTATACACATATGATTTTTTAGGATTTGCAAATCCCAGAGAATCACCCTTTTGCCAAGAAGATATTCCGTCGGTAACGGAGAAACCCTCCGTATTTGTATCATTGTCAACAATTATCTCATTTTTGTTGTAATCCCTCTCTTTTGGCATCATTACAACCGCACCGGCATTTTCCAACATCGGAACAAGGAAAGGAATAACATAGCTCTGAGTGTACATATCCTCAACTGTTTCAAACAGTCTGGCTCTCTGCCACTCCCATCTGTCCAGTTTTGGCTCATAATACCATCCGTGGCTGTTTGAAACGCATATATGTCTATTTTGCAGGCCATTATAAATATCGTACGGACGCGATGTCTCTGATTTCAGTGGAGGAACAAAATTTTTATCCTTCTCTCTGGCGCTCTTTTTCTTAGCCTCCGCCTTCTCTTCTCTTGCCGCCAGTCTGCCCTCCTGTAAAAGTTCCTCAGCCTCACTCTGAAGTTTAAAAAATTTACTGTCGGGATTAAAAAACGGAGGCACCAAATCTTCTATTTTTGAGTCATTTGCAATGATACCCATTTTTTTGTTTTTGTACTTTTCCGGCAGGTTCTGACGCGTCAATGAATAAACCTCTTCAACGGTCTGCGGACGAAAAGGATAATCCGCCATTTGACTATTAAAACATATCAGTAGTGAATCATCATCCGCAAAAGTGTAAGCGGACTCCACCTTTATCGGCACTCTGATTCCGGAAGTTGGTAAAAGATAAGCTTTTACAGCAACGGCCGCCGATGCAAAATCTGCAACATCTGTAACTTTTGTGTAGTTTTTACCTTTAAGTCTTGATGTAATATACTTTTCCGGTTGTGCATAAAGACTTAAAGAGCAGCATAATACAGCAACAACAAACAATACGGCCGCTCTTGAAAACAATTTGTTTTTTATCATAATTAAAATATTTCTTTCTAAACTGAAACCTGCGATAAAATAATACGGAGATTTTTGCAAAGTTACTAAAAGTCATATTAAATTTGCCATACGAACTAAGTTCAGTAAAAACTAAAAAAATGAAGAAGTTAAATCTGGCAAACCTGCCAACCAAAATTCAAAAACTGGAAAGACTTTCAAAAGAATTGAATGCCAATCTATACATTAAACGTGATGACCAAACCGGTAGTGAATGTTCCGGAAATAAAATCCGCAAATTAGAATTTGAAGCTGCCGATGCGCTGGATAAAGGCTGTAACGTCCTTATTACCTGCGGAGGAATACAATCAAACCATTGTCGTGCAACCGTAGAGGTTGCCACATTGCTTGGGATGAAATCGGCCGTACTCCTTAGAATCTCTCAAACTCCACCTGTAACAGGCAATTATTTTCTCGACAGGTTGCTTGGTGCGAACGTAAAATTCTGCAATCAGGAAGAGTATCGGAATCACCGCATGGAAATCATGGACCAAATGGCGGAAGAGTATAAGTCTCAAGGATATAAACCATACGTAATCCCCGAGGGTGCATCTAATGCTATTGGTACAATGGGTTATTTCAATTGCATGGAAGAAATTCTGGAACAGGAGAAGCTGCTCGGTATTAAGTTTGATACAATTGTTGTAGCGACAGGCAGCGGCGGAACCGTAGCAGGACTTTATCTTGCAAATGAATTAATGGGGCTTGGAAAGCGAATTGTGGGAATGGCGGTATGTGACGATACTAAATACTTTACGGATATTACTTATAAAATAGCATCCGAGGCTGCCGCTTTGCTTCCGGAATATAAGGGAAAAAATTTAAATAAGAACAACATAGAAATCAATGATAAATATGTTGGTATAGGTTACGCATTAAGCAGACCGGAAGAACTGGAATTTATTAAAAAAGTAGCTAGAACAGAAGGAGTTATCTTTGATCCGGTGTACACAGGAAAAGCTATGTACGGCATTTGGAATGAACTTCAGCCGGGAGGAAATTTCAGCCACAACGGAAATATTTTGTTCATCCATACGGGCGGTTTGTTTGGATTATTTCCTATCAGCGAGACATTCCCGCTATAGGAAGACGAAACCAGAACTTGGAGCCTTTTCCCTCTTCAGAATCGACTCCGATCTCTCCTCCGCTCAACTCTATTATGTTCTTGCTTATAGACAGGCCCAAGCCCGCGCCTCTGCCCATTTTGTCAACTTGGTTAAATCGGTCAAATACAGTATTGACATCTTCATTAGAAATGCCAATACCGGTGTCCGTAACAGAGACTTCAACCATGTCACTATCGTGACAACAAATTGTACTTAAGGTGATTGAGCCCTTATTAGTGAATTTTATCGCGTTGGTAAGAAAGTTTACGATAACCTGCTCTATCCTCAACAAATCTGCATTCACAATACAATCACACCGATAGTCCTCTTGCAGAATTACGTTCTCACTCTTAAAATTAACCTTCACGGACATAAAAGCCTCCGTGCACGGATCTTCTATGGTAAAGTCGTTTTTGTTAAGGACAAGGGTCCCGGATTCAATTTTTGCAGTATCAAGTATATCGCTCACAAGCTGAAGCAATTGCCTGCTGTTACATTTTATAATCTCCGCATAGTTTTTTTTATCCTCAATGTCTTGCCCCTCCTCGCACAAAAGGCCTGCAAAACCGACAATTGCATTAAGCGGGGTACGGATCTCGTGGCTCATATTTGACAGAAAAACACTTTTCAATTTGTCCGCCCTTTCCGCTCTATCCCTTTCTATTAGAATTTCTTTTGTTGATCGCTTTACTTTAGACCTCAGTACCAAAATAAAAACCGCTCCCAACAACAGCAAAACCCAAAGTGAGATCAAAACACACTTAACGATATATACAGTGTGCTTGTATCTCTCCCCGGCATTATCCGTAACATTAAACCACTTATCGTAAATTTTATCGTACTCTCCGCTGACTTTCATCTCATAAAGTCCCTCATTAAGAAGAAATAACAAATCTTCATCTTTATAGTTGACACCTATTGAATAGCGTTGAGGGGCAATATTAGAAGCAATGATCTTGGTGTCTTTCAACTTTAAATCTCTTGCCATAGTCAGTGAAGAGAGATGGTCAAATAAAACCGCATCGCAATCTCCTGATTCAAGCATTCTAAAACCCTCTTTTATAGTGTTTACCGCCACTATTTTATCTGTAAAACCCGTTTCATGCAAATAGTCATACCCTCTGTCCATTTTCTGCACTGCAATCCTCTTGCCTTTCAAATTATCTGAAAACTCAAAACCACTGCCGTTTTTTACCGTAAAAGAGAGCGTAATTATATTGTGGGGTATACCAAACCTGATATACTTGGCCCTCTGAGGAGAATACATTACGCCGACAATTACATCAATTTTGTTATTCTTCATAAGTCGATGAACCTGAGACCAATCCCCAAGCGTAAGATCATAGTCCAAATGAAGATTTTTCATAAGAGCCCGGAAAAGTTCAACATCAAAACCATCAGGCTTTCCCTCCCTGTTAACGTACTCATAAGGATAAAACTGCCGGTCACCGCTTGCTATGATTTTGTGATTAATTTTTATCGGCTCTATCCCAACACCGGAACTGTCGTAATATTTATTAGAGGTATTTGGTACAGAATAGATAAGTTCCTCTTTCAGAGCACTTCGCGCACAGACGGAAAAAGAAGTGCACATCAACAAGACGCAACACAGCAGTGTCATAAGTTTTTTCCGGGACATAATAAATTATAAATATGAGATGAATTTACGTTAGCCTTCCTTTACAAGAATCATCTTTATGCAGTCACCAACTTCCTTTGCCCTATCTGTTGTATCTTCCAGAGATTGAATGATATTCTTATACTTGGTAAGTTCTATCCCGTTTTTTTCGACTTCAAACAAGTTGCTCATATAGCACTCATACTGATCATCTACCTCTTGCTCTATATCTTTAATTTTCATACACTTAGCCATCAATATTTTTGACTTATTTTTGAATGATGAAAGTTCCCTTGTTATCTCAGATAGAATTTTAGAATCCTCATAAATAGATTCGCCAATCTCTATCCACGTATTATCCACATATTTAGGCTGATATATAACAACTTTCTTTGCCGAATCATGAATATAATCCAATAATGTTTCTATGGAAGAGCATAAATTTTGAACATCTTCCCTGTCAAACGGAGTAGAATAAGTTCTGTAAAGCGTTTCAAAAATATTCATCTCCATTGTATCTCCCTGTTTCTCAAGCACTTTAACAGCACGTGCATATTCTTTCTTCTTTTCATAAGATTCTTCTTTAAGTATTTTTACAAGGATTTCTGCAGACTTCTCAACAATATCAGACTGACTGATAAACAGGGGATAGAACTTCTTACCCTTTCCTGTTATTATATGAATAAACTTGTTTAACCACATATGGACGATAAAATTCTTTTTGCAACAAAAAACATACTTTTCATGTTCAAAACGTTACAAATATATGAATTTAATCTTTACTTTTTCAGAGCCAGATATATTCCGCTGGCAATTTTTTAAAATATTTAAAGATTTTCTTAAAAATTATTTGGTTTATGTCAATTTTGGTTCTATATTCGCATAGAGAATAAAAGAAAACGTTTGCAAATTAAATTAAGAAATTAGTTAATCATTTAAAAAACAATAGTATGGATTGGAGTAAATTAAGTTTCTCGTTCACCCCTACTGATAAATATATTTCATGTGAATATGAAGACGGCATCTGGGGCAAGCCGGTTATAAATTCTGATATCAATATCCCTTTAAGCGGTTTGGCTCCTTCACTTCATTATGGTATTGAGTGTTTTGAGGGTTTAAAAGCTTTTAGGGGCCAAGATGGCAAAATCAGACTTTTCCGTCCTGATGAAAATGCAAAAAGGATGCAATCTTCCGCTGCATATCTTGGAATGGACGCGCCTACAACAGAAGATTTTACAAATCTGTGTATAATGGCGGTAAAAGAGAATGAGAGGTATCTGCCTCCTTACGGAAGCGGTGCTTCCCTATACATAAGACCGGTTCTTTTTGGTTCGGGTTCCCAACTCGGAATTGCTCCGGCTAAAAAACAAATATTATTCATTGCAGTTGCTCCGGTAGGTTCCTATTCCGGACAAGGCAACTTGGTTTCCGTAAATGGTGTTATAGCAAGAAAATATGACCGAGCGGCAGGCCACGGAACCGGTTGCTACAAAGTAGGAGGTAATTATGCGGCATCTATTCATGCGGGACAAGTTGCAAAACAGCAAGGTTATAAGGCGGTTCTTTATCTGGATCCTATAGAACACAAGTACATAGATGAGTTTGCCTCATCAAATTTCTTTGGCATTAAGGACAATACATATATTACACCTCTTTCCAACAGTATACTTCCGTCCATCACCAATAAATCTCTGGAAGTTGCTGCCAAAGACCTTGGAATGAAGGTGGAGAGACGCAGAGTTCCTTCTGAGGAACTTGCAGAGTTCAAAGAGGTTGGTGAATGTGGTACGGCCGTTGTTATCACCCCTGTCAAATCAATTGACGATAAACCGGATATTGATGCCAGCGAGTGCAAGTGCTATACCTACGGTGGAATTGAGACATGCACTAAACTTTACAACCACATTGTAGGAATTCAAAACGGCGAAATTAAAGACGAGCACAATTGGTGCGTTATTCTTTAATGAGATAGTTTTTAGGGTTATTGTTTTCATTGAGAGCTGCCAAAAGGCGGCTCTCTTTTTTATTTTATATAAAAAGATTGTTAAATTTGTAGGCCGAGGAGAAAGTTAAATAATTTAAAATCAGACTATTATGGAAAAAAGAGCACTGTATACAATTAGCATGGCGTTTGTGCTAATTATATTAATTGCGCCAATTAATTGCATTAAAGCTCAATTTTGCTGTGCAGAACAACGTTCGCAGCTGGATTCCATTACCCCTGTTTTGGTTGAGAATTCTATTGTGACAACTCATCTTGACAAATACATTGCAGATAAAATTTTAATAACGCTGCAACCCTATTCTGACAGAAGCGTTCCCGATTTAATGATAATGGCGGCGAAAATGCTTATCGGAACACCCTATGTAGCCGGAACACTTGACAAGGCAGACTCTCATGAACAGTTAACCATCAACTTGCACCAAACAGATTGTATAATTTTTGTGGAGACTTGTTTAAACTTGGCCATTACCGTACATAGGAGCGGCAAAAAAGCCACATTTAAACAATTTGCTGAAAATGAAAGAGTGAGCCGTTACAGGAATGGAATTATCGGAAGTTACTCCAGCCGCCTGCATTATACAACCGAGTGGATAAGACAGAGCGAAAAATTTGGCAATATAAAGGATATCACAATGAGTCTCGGAGGAAATATTTGTAATCATCCTATTTTCTTTATGAGCCGCAACTATCAGAGATATAAGCAATTATCCTCAGCAGAGGAATTAAGCCGCATAAAGGAAATTGAAAATAATCTTAACAAAACACCTATCACTTATATTCCAAAAGAGAAGATTGCGGAGTGTGAGGACAAAATATGCAGCGGAGATATAATCTGCTATATGTCAGCTACTCCGGGACTTGATATAGCGCACGTAACAATTGCCTGTGTGGAGAACGGGAGAGTCGGTTTTATCCATGCATCTTTTGCAGATATGAAAGTGGAATTAGATAAAATGACCATCAGGGAGTATGTAAATTCAAGAAAATCTATAACCGGTATAAAAGTAATACGCCCGACATCTAATGTAAAAGTTAACAATTACCTGAAAAAAGCTTTAGAGAGTAAATAGCAGAAGATAATAAATTACACATAATGAAAAAATTGCTAAGTTCTATCTTTATTGCCGCACTTGCACTAATGTCCGTTTCACCGGTCTTTGCCCAAAGCGCAGGTAAGGGGAAGAATATACAAATCATTAGTTCATACCGTTATGATGACGCATGGAATCAATTGATTTGCAGTAAAATTACCTTTTACGCAAAAAAAATCATACCCGGTGTAAGCGTCAGTCTGGCAAACACAGATATCGTACATAAACAATCTTTGGCGGAAGGCGCTTCAGAAATTTCAGAGGTGTTCTCCGGAATTCATAAAGCTCCGGATGCTGTGGTAATTGTCGGCACAGAGGCATGGATGGTGTTAAGGAAATCCGGCATTCAAATCGGAAATATCCCAATTATAGTCTGCGCTCCATCCGATGAAACGATGGCGGATTACACATATTTCCTTGCAACTCACACAGTTCCCGACAGTTTAATACACTCTCTTAAAGATGAAACCGCCGGCTATAATGTAACGGGAGTCTTTGGAAGGGATAATATCAGGGCTACCATAATAGCTCTTAAAATCTTGTTTCCCAACACAAAAACCGTAATTTACTTTTCAGAAAAGACTTTTGAAGATTGCCTTAATGCAAACAAGTTTGAAACGCAACTTGGTGCAAGGAATATTAATTTTATAGTTTCCGATATAAAGAAAGTTAATGCAGATATTATTAATTCTACTATTTCAAATTTCGCAAAAAAGAATGCGGCAATTCTAATTAACTCCTTTAGCACGGACAACTCTTACGGTTACAATTCCGTATACAACTCCAACAATATACCTGTCGTGATTTTAAAGCAGATACCTGCAGATGCAAACACCCCGATGGTTGGCGGAATTTTTATAAGTGTTCCAAAACTTGCAGCGGCAACGGCGGCAGCTTTAAAACAAATTCTTTCCGGCACACCCGCTTCATCTATACAGTTGAAATATATTTCTCCGGAAAAAATGTCCATTAACAAAGTTGCTGCGGACAAGATAGGAATTAAGCTGGCAGGTAAGAAGTACAACGTTATGTATGAAGACCATACAAGCTTTCTTACAAAGTATGCCGTTAAAATTCTCTCCGCGCTGCTGATCTTGCTACTGCTATTTGCACTACTTATAAATTTTGCAGTCGGCAAGAGAGATAAAAAAGTTACAGAGGATGTTGAACTATATAATAAGCTGTTAAGAGACTACAGCGCATTGTTCAAAAATTCTCCAATAGGTATTGCCGTTTTCACAGGTCTTGGAAAATTTGTTGAGGATAATTCCAAGGCAAAGGAAGAACTCTCCCTTGTAATTCCAGACTATAAAAAATCTGCGGAATTCTCTCTATTCAATTCTCCTTATGTATCTGATGCAACGCTGCAAAAAATAAGGCACGGAGAAATTGCAGATAAGCATTACATTTTTAAGATCAACAACAGCAACATATATCAAAGGGCAGTATTTATACCTACAACCATAGAAAACAAAGAGGCTTTGGTTCTTCTTATTGTCAACAATACGGATGAATATATGCAGCGTTCGGAAAAAGACAGAATAAATACCTCTTTCCTTTTGGCAATGGACGCGTCAAAATACGGTGTTGCAAAATTTGACTTGGCAAAGAAAGATTTCTCCTATATCGGGACTGATTCATGGTTCTATAACCTAAAAATAAATAATGGCACGCAACTGGACACAAGTTTTAATAATCTTGTAAAAGAGGATCTTGCAGCCATAATAAGATTTACCGATCAAGCTATTGAAGGGACCGAAACTTCATTTTCAAAAGATGTCAGAGTTAAAAACGATGACGGCTCCATGCATTGGCTTCATCTGACAATTTCCGTCAGCATTTTCAATAAAGAAGAAAATCAGGTATTGTGTTACGCCGTAATATCTGATATAGATTCACAGAAGCAAAAAGAGGATGAACTTTCTAAGACATATGACAAATATGTGGACTCCACAAAGCTTAGGAACTCGCTTATCAGCAATATGGGAAATGAACTTAAAACGCCTCTAAATGCGCTTGTAGGATTTGCAGAACTGCTTGTTGAAGCAACGCCGGCAGATAATAAAGAAGAACTGCAGAAATACATAGAAGAGAACAGTGATAAGCTTTTGCAAATGGTTCAGCAAATTATTTCTGTTTCCGAAATTGAGTCTAACGGAGCACACAAAAAAATGGCGGAATTTAATCTTGAGGCTGTATTTGAGCAAGTTGCAGCAGAGGCTGCTCAAAAAACCAAAGATAATAACATAAATATTGAGTTTACGAAACAAGGTAATAATATTCTGCTGTCGGATAAAACAAGAGTTCAAAACATCATTGAACTTTTATGCGACAATGCAATATCGTTCATAGGACACTCAAATGCAGGTACGGTCAAGCTTGGTTATGAAGTGAGAGAAAATAACGTTTACATATATGCTAACGATGACGGAGAGAGCATCTCCGGAGAGAGGAGAGCAAGATTATTTGACAGATTTGACCATCTGGCAGATGAGTCCTATGTGGGACAGGAATTAAATCTTCCAATCGCCCGCTCTATTGTCAGATCTCTTCACGGTGAAATTGGATACAAACAAGAAGGGGGAGGCAAAGGCAACATTGTATGGTGCATTATTCCAAAGAATTACGCATCAGCATCCACATCCGCAATCAAGGGGGCACTGGAGAGTGCAACAACTTCTCGGGATAAAGGACAAAAAGTTATTCTTATTGCGGAAGACAATCAAAACAACTTCCAGCTTTTAAACTTAATTCTGAGAAAGGATTATATAATTCTTCATGCTCACGACGGATATGAAGTTGTTAAAATGACCTTAGAGAAAAAACCGAGTGTGGTACTAATGGATATTAAGATGCCAAAAATGGACGGATTCCAGGCGACCGTCGCCATAAGACAGAAAGACACAAAAACACCTATCATTGCGGTAACCGCCTATACATCAGATAAAAGCACAGCTCAAGTAAGAGACGGACAATTTAACGGATATATTTCTAAACCTGTAAATGAAACGGAACTTAAGAGAGCACTGAAAACTGTATTATCAGAGGACAAGGAGGAGAAGAAATGAAAAATCTAATTAGAATAAAGAACCGTCTTTACACCATCGCAACTCTGGCTGCCATACTTGTAATGTTTACAAATGTAAATGTATTTGCGCAATTTGGCACACAAGACAGTGTCTATGAATTACATGAAAAGGCAAAAGATGCGGGCAATACTCACAACAAAGGAGATTATGTATACATTATCGGAGAAGTCGATGACAGCATACCCAGCGTACGCGAATTAGAAGAAAAGCCTATTATTCCGCGCAACATATTAATAATAAGCTCTTTTTCCCCGGACGTACTATGGGCAAAAAACACTGCGGATAGTCTTGCCTCTCAATTAAAAAAGATAAGTCCGGAATACCTGATCAATACTTATTTTTTAAATTTTGACTGCTCATCCGGATACGGCTATGCAACAAAAGTAATTTCACAAATTCTTACAAACTACGGGGGCAAACGTCCCGACGTTATTGTTACAGTAGGAGACGATGCTACTATAACATGTGATTTATCAGGGGTGTTTTCAGGGGTGTGGAACGGAATCCCCATAGTGGCACTTGGAATCTCAAAGAGCATACCGGCCGGCATCGGAAAATTTCCAGGCATTGATTATCAAAACGTATCATATAGAAAAAGATTATTTGGCGTAGTATCACAAACACCTGTTAATGAGAATCTAAAACTCATCAGCAAACTTGCGCCAAAAGTCAATCACATTATATTTATTGATAATCCGTATACCGAGAGCCTGCGTGCCAATACTCTCTTAAAGAACGCAGTGAAAAACGGATATCCTCGTATCAAGTACTCCTCCATTTTTAGAAAATCCAACAACGCCGACTCCGTACTAAATGTAATTCTTAACTCAGATGCCAAAACCGCATTTATCACATACGCTTGGAATTATGATGGAGACGGAAGTTCCTACACAGTAGAAGAGATTGATTCTTTATTTACAACTAAGTTAAAGTCCCCTCTCTTCTCAATAAACTCTTTCCACTATTTTAATAATTACATTGTCGGAGGATATAATCCGTCTGAAAGTATCTTGGCTGCAAAGGGATGTGAAATAATAAGCAACATCTTTAACCAGAGCAAAAATTACAAATCGCCATCAGATTTTTATCTCCTTAAAAACGGCGATTACGTAATTAATAAAATGGCGCTTAACAGATTCGGATTCAGGGGCGGTGTCAAATATTTCTACGGAGTGAGGTATGTCAATACCGTAAAAAGCTGGATTGCGATACATGCAATATTCTTTACCATTATGCTAATCGGACTGTTAATATTCTTTTGGCTTATCTACATGTATTTCATGCATTTAAAAAAGAACGTGAATAACAGGCGCCTAATCAATCAAGACAAGAAAATATATGAAAAGTACAACTCATTATTCAATGAATCAGAACTAAACTTTGCAGTCTATGACGGAAGCGGCAATAAATTATTCAGCATAATAAAGACAAAAGAACAAGAAATCAAAAGTGCTATTGAAAAATATCTGCCTGAAAATCTGTATACATCATCTATTTTTACAGACTGTGATGTGAATGATATAAGGAATAAGAGAGAAGTCACAAGAGAGATAAGCACCCCAAAGAGAATCAGCTTTATGGTAAGCCCTGTCATTGGTAATGTGAACCACCATTATAAATACATGATGGTCATTTCAGATATAACATCAGAGATTCAAGAGGTTGAACAAAAAGAAAAGCTGGATTCATTAATAAATTATGCAATTAGCACAACGGATATTGGCATTGCTTGCTATAATATAATTTCCGGAGAAGGCTATGCTACTGAATTCTGGTTCAGCAATCTTGGTGAGAATGCCAATGAATCGGGACTAATTCAGCCCTCCTATATTAATCTAAAAGAGGGTGATAAGGCCGCTATCACAGATTTTAAACAGAGATTGATTAAAGGAAAAGCGTTGTCGTTTACAAATGACATCCAACTTCAGAATCGGCCAAACGGCAAAAATAAATGGATAAGGGAGAGTATATTTTTAAGAGAAACGTCAGCAGTCTCAGGCCCTGTAGTTGTGGATATTAACTTTAATATTACAGCGGATAAGGTAAAAGAAATCACAGAGGAGAGAAAGGTTAAAGAGGCACACATTGCCTACCAGGATAGCGATAGATTTATAAACTCTATCAGCCATGAGATCAGGACACCGTTAACTTCCATTGTAGGTTTCTCCAAGATGTTGCTTACAGAACAAAATCCAAAGGAAATTGAAAATATAACGAGCATTATTAAGAGAAATAACAATGTACTTATTGAACTGTTCAATAATATTCTTTCCATAGCAAAAATTGATTCCGGTCTATACCAATTCTCAAAAGACGAGGTTAAGTTGAACGGTTTATTCAGAGAACTTAAGACTGCAACCGTTCATATGCTTCAGAATGAGAAGCAGCTGACAGCCAAAAACATAGAGATCATTGCAGAAATTCCTCTGGAAAACAATACAATAGTTACAGATGAATGGAATTTTAGACAGGTAATGGTTAACCTGCTTTCAAATGCAGTTAAATTTACTAAAGACGGAACAATCACATTCGGTTACCAGCCCCAGGAGAACGGAATATATTTCTACGTGAAGGATACAGGCTGCGGAATATCAGCCAAAGACCAAGAGAGAATTTTTAACAAGTTTGAAAAATTTGATAGCTATTCAATGGGAACCGGTTTGGGTTTATCTTTGTGTAAGAGTATTGTAAGACACTTAAACGGAGACCTTGGAGTTATATCAAATGAAGGCGACGGTTCAACATTCTGGTTTGTTCTTAAAGATTTAAAATGATTATCGCATTAATTGACATACTCCTAATCATTGGCATTGTCTATCTGTATCTTAAGAGAAAAAAAATAAGAGCGGAAAAAGTTTTGCTTGCCAAAGATTTCTCAACTGTCAGCGATGAATTTCAGACGCTGAACAGCAGTCTTCCTGTTGCGTTTTTTTATATGACAGATAGAGGTGAGATAGAGGATGTCAATTCTGAATTTGAAAGTATGTTAAAAAGTATCGAAAACCGTGAATATAAGGGTTTTAATATTTTTGAGTCTTTATCAGTCATTCCGAAAGAAGATTTCGATCATCTCAAGAAGTCCGGAGTACTTGATATGCAATATCATACAAAAAACTCAAAGTATTCCGATCTTCTGGTAAGAATAAGAAGAATAAATTCTTTTAACATCAAAGGATATATAGGAACCGTCATTGATAAGAGCGAGGATATAGCCACAGGCAGTGCAAGGAGTGCAATGTATGATATGTTTCAGCTGGCAATGGACAAGGCAAATATTGCAGTTGCAACCGTTAATGCATTCAACAACTCATATAAAGTTACAAATGCGTGGTATAACCTGCTTTACGTAGAACCGGGAGTCACATTCAGAGAAAGTTTTAAAAATGCTCCGGCAGAAGAACTTGTCAAAGTAACAAACTTTATGAACAGAATCAGGAATATTCAGTTCAATGAAGAAGAATATGCAAAATATTACGGGTATAATATCAATAACACTAACGAAAATAAAGACAAAATTGATGTTACTGCAAATTTGAGAATAATTTTTGGCGGGATAACACACTATATAAGATTTTACGGAATCCTAACGGAATACTCTCCGGATGAAGGGAAGATGATGATTGAAATTGTCTTGTTCAATATTGATGAACAAGTCCGCAGAGAGATGAAATTATTAGAATCTCTGCACAAGACAAGATTTGCGGAAAGCCTTAAGAACAAATCTATTGCAAACATGAGCACAGAGATTCAGCAGCCTCTTGATGATATTCTTTCAGGTACTGCAAAGATATTCTGCGCCTCAAAAGAGGAAGAAAAGAAGAAATTGATGAAAGAATTGTCCAGAAGCAACACAGAACTATTGCTTACAATATCTGAAGTAATTAATATTTCAAGGATTGAGTCTGATGCTTACGTACAAAAATTCAGCGACATTGACCCCGGTGTAATAACAGCAGAAGTTGTTGAAGAATTCAGGGCCATGCTAAGGGAGAATGTTTTTGTTGAGTATCACCCGTCAGTTCACAGAAAGTTATCAATTGATGTAAGATTGGTGAAAGAGCTAGTGAGAGACCTTGCTATCAGTGCCGCCAAAAGGACACAGAAAGGCTCCATCGTATTCACTGTAAGAGAGGAACAAGCGGAGGGAGAGACAGGAGAACAAATCGGATTATTCATTACGGTTACAGACAGCGGCATACCGCTGAGCAAAGCGGAGATGAGTCCCGATAATTATAGAATGAATGCCAGAAAAACCGCAAAAACAAGTTTAGAAATATATATCGCGCACCATCTTGCTTCAATGCTTGGAGGCAGGCTGGAGTTTAGCATTGAAAAACAATTTGGAAAAGATATGAATACCGCTTTGTGCAGGATCCCTGCAAAACGGGTCTAAAATAAAATTAAGGATAACCACAATGAACGTTTGTACAATATCATCAATTTATGTACTGTCACTGTCGGGAGTAACACTACTTCTGGTCATTGTATTGCTTGTGATGATTATTCTTAAATCAACAGCGGGCCTCACAAATGAAAAACTTAAAGCCAAAATAACTGAATACCACCATAGAATAGAGAATATCAGCAAAGATTCCGGATTAAGTTTTGCTCTGTACAATTCAAACGGGATCAGGGAGAAAATAATTATAAATGGGGAAGAAAAAGATAATAACCTAACCCTTGGCGGAATGTTGTGCGTAAATCTTTTTGAAAACCCGTTTGACGGTACGACTGCAGATGTAATTAAAAAGCTCAAGCCGGGAGAAAGCATTAGTAATCAAATAGATACATTCCTAAATAAATATGCCGATTTTTTAGGTATGGATGATTCAAACGCGGAAAACTCCGAGCATATTTTCAAATACATCATAAGAAGAACTACAGAAAAAAAATACTCTTATATTGTTGTTGCCGCAAATATTACCGGCATAGAGAGCAATGAAGAGGAGCAGGAAGAGATTGAAAAAAGGCTTAGGACAGCATCTGCAAATTCAAACGTCGGCGTAGCGTCATACAGCCTGGATGGAAAAATAATTTTTGCGACCGGTTCCTGGTTTAAAAACCTTGGCGAAAACAGTAACGGCATTTCAAACGGAAGATTTATACATGCTGAAGGTAAAGCATTTGCAGAGATCAGAAAATACACATCCGGCGTTGCAAAAGACCCAAGACCCGGTTCTAAAATTCCGCCGCTTATAACCACCGTAATGATTACATTGCCTGACGGAAAAAAGAAATGGGCGCTGGTAAATGTTTTCAAGAGCGATTACGACGCAGCTTTTAAAGAGAAAAATAATACGTATTTCATAGATTTGAATATGGATATTACGGACCTTAAAGAGAAAGAATTTGTATTATCGGAATTAAATAAAAAAGCTGTTCGGGCAGAGAAAGATGCAGATAATTTTTTAAACTCCATAAGCCATGAAATCCGCACTCCTCTTAATTCAATCATCGGATTTACAGACTTGTATGTCAACAATGAAGATAAAATGCAAAGAGAAGAATTCATGCCCGTAATAAAGCAGAATAACGAACTTCTAAAAACCCTTATAGACAACATTCTCAGCATTTCATCTTATTCGGCCGGATTGGTTAAAGTCTCTAAACAGAAGATTAAGCTAAACAGTTTCATTGAGGATTTAAAAGAATACGCAGCAGAACAATCGTTTACTATCAAAGATATTTTACAGAAAAATCTCTATATAAATGCCTCTTTCCCTGCAGAAGAACACGTCATAGAAACAGATGCGGCCATGCTAAAACAAGTTATGTTTTCTCTTATTTCAAACGGACTTAAATTTACGGAAAAAGGCGGTATTACAATTGGCTATACACCCCATAAAGACAATAGTATTAAATTCTATGTCAAAGACACAGGCATTGGAATACGTAAAGAGGACAAAGAGAGAATATTCTCTCCGTTTGAAAAGGTAGATACATTTAAGCAAGGGCTTGGACTTGGTCTGACATTGTGCAAAAGTATTCTAAAGCATCTTGGCAGCGAACTTAAAATTGACACTGAACCGGAACGCGGCAGCACATTCAGTTTTGTATTGAAGCAATAGATATTCATAAATAACAAAAAAAGTCCGGAAAAAACCGGACTTTTTTTTTGTGACCTGCCAGGGGATCGAACCCTGGACCCCAACATTAAGAGTGTCGTGCTCTACCAGCTGAGCTAGCAAGTCATTCCCTACTGATTTGGGACTGCAAAAGTATAAACAAATTCCATTTTATCAAAATTTATTTATTCTGCCTTAGGCTGTCCTTTTAACAAGCAGTAACAGGTTAAGAATTATATATGTTGCAAACACAAGAAATACAACTGCACTCCATCTCCAGCCGCAAATTAAAGTAGCAAGTCCCTCCACCACAGCTATGGCAAGAAACACAAATCTAAGACTGTTATCCTTCCACGTAAGGTTCTTAAACTTAAATGAAAACATCGGTATCTCGCTAACAAGAAGCAGAGACAAACCAACTGCAATGATTCCAAGCATCCAAGGTACTATATGCCAAAAATGCCATATAGCGGGATAAAATTTACTTGTGCAAAACAGAGAAGCTATAAACAGCGCGTTAGCCGGAGTTGCAAGTCCGATAAACGTTGTTGCCTGTCTGGTATCTATATTAAATTTTGCAAGTCTTAAGGCAGAACATGCGGCAATCAAAAGAGGAATAAAAATCAGGAATCTGTTGCCTGTAATTCCGCTATCCATTCCATATGAGAAAATTAAAGCAGGAGAGACACCAAAACTAACCATATCCGCAAGTGAATCCAAATCCTTCCCAATTGGAGAATGTGCGTTAAGGGCTCTTGCCGCCATCCCGTCAAAAAAATCAAAAACTGCAGAGACAATCATGCAGACAAGAGCCATTTCAAAATTACACTCAACTGCAAATTCAATTGCAACACAGCCCGCTATAAGGTTGCCGCATGTAAGCGCATTAGGAATATTTTTTCTTATTGACATAATTATCCCGACAGTTTTATTTTATTCTTTTACTTTCTCAAAAACTATTTGACATTTAACTGATTGCTCAGCATTTCAAACAAGGCTTTGTTTACCAATTTTTTAGGAACTGCATTTTTGTTGACCAATATTGATATTGTCTTTGCTTTAACGTAATTTACAGAGGCATCATCATATCCGTCCTCATTATAACCGGGAGCCTTTCCCCATGAGTTCTTTACAATAAAATACTGAACACCCTCTTTGTCTTTTGCAATTCCTGTAATATGCATCAAATGGTCATCAGATGTTGTATAATCCATAAACATATTCTCTCTAATATTCTGGTCTATAGGTTGCTCAACATACTTTGCCTTTATCTCCTTTGCCGCCCTGATATTTTCACCAGGCGCAAAAACAGCTATATGATTGCGATGAGCAAAATAAGTCTCGCTCATATCCGAATCCCATGATATCGTGTAACCTTTTTTTATTGCGTAATCCATTACATCAACCATATCGTCAAGAGGAACATTGTAATACAGATAATGATCAAAGTTATCCGGTATCTCAAGAGGAGACAGCGCGTAGAACGGATGATGAGAGAAACTTGTAATTTCTACATAATCAGAACCCTTAAGCCCAAGCATATCCCTAAAGGACTGAGCGGTATAAGTCTTTCCCTTATACTCAAAACTCTCCGGAACTGCACCAAGGTACTTATCAAGAATGGCGTTAACCTGATCATAAGGCATACCCTTTTTCTCTTTGACTGCAACATCCATAAGAGAGTCCAGTGAGAACTGAAGCTTTGAATGGTCATGATGATCCATGCCGTAATTGATTCCGTGATAAGCACTTTCAGGCATAAGTCCATAATGGTCCATAACCCAAAGAGCCTGGTGCCCGACTCCGCCGGGACCGGTATTTCCTTTTCCTCT
>DAIRSJ010000002.1:0-70871 GCA_036804445.1 Candidatus Egerieousia sp. | reverse complement strand
CCTTTTATTTTTTGCAGCAGCTTAATTCCCTTTGCAAGTCCGGAGTCCTCTTTGCGCGGCAAATCTATCTGCGTCATATCTCCGGTTACAATAAATTTTGCATTGTTGCCCATTCTTGTTAGGAACATTTTCAGTTGTCCGAGAGAGGTGTTTTGCGCCTCATCTAAAATCACAAACGCTCCCTCCAATGTTCTTCCTCTCATGTATGCAAGCGGTGCAATTTGTATTGTTCCTTCCTCCATCAGGATTTTTAATTTTTGCGGAGGAATCATATCCAGAAGCGCATCATACAGTGGCTGAAGATACGGGTCCAATTTATCTTTTAAATCACCGGGTAAAAAACCAAGTCTTTCTCCCGCTTCAACGGCCGGTCTGGTAAGAATCAGTTTTTTGACCTCGCGGTTTTTAAGTGCTCTAACTGCCAGAGCAATAGCTGTATATGTTTTACCTGTTCCGGCGGGACCTATTGCAAAAACCAAATCGTGAGTATAATAATCGCTCACAAGTTTTTTCTGATTTTTTGTGCGGGCTCTTATAATTTTTCCCTCATTGCCAAAAACAATGATATCTTCTTCATCTCCCAGATCTCCGCGTCTGCTATGGGGATCAACATTGTCACACTCTCCGTCATCATCGCCTGGGACGCCCATTGGAAAATCGTCCGACATGCAAAGCGGTGATTGCGGACTTTCAAAAATTTGGTCCACGTCATCAAGGTTTAAATTGCGTTTGTGTTTCCTGGTGTTTATCAAGACATTAACGGAGTGTTCAAAATTTGTAATGTCTTTATAGCTGCCCTTCAACATAATGCAATTCCCGCGCGGCGTAATTTTTAGCTGCGGAAAATATTTGCCCAGTCTGTTGATGATTCTGTCGTTGACGCCAAAGATGTCTATAGGGTCAATCTCCTTAAGCTCAATTTTTTTTTCTGCCATATATAGAGGTTCTGTTTGTTAATGGTTTCTTGGTATCTTAAATAATGGTTTTCCCGGCTTCATTTACTGCGAGCGAAACGCAATCTATCTTACTCATCTTCAATTTTTATCAAATGTTTCTCTTTTATAAACCGGTAAGTATGAGCCATTTTAGAAAATGCAGTTTTTTGTTTTGGCGTGACTGCTCCATTTGTATAATCTTCAGAGTTTATAAAGTCTTCTATTGGAACAACAGTGTAATCTTGCAAAAACTCTCCACTTCTAAAACACCATGTGTATTCCCACTTTGGCATCGCGATAGATATTTTTCCGGTAAAATTGTCTTTTATAAAGGTTAGCTGCAACAGCGTACCAACTTGAGTATAAGCGGGATCGCTTTGATTAGAAATATAGTTTCCCATTGAATAAAAAACCATTTTGTTTACGTTGCCGCTTTGAGAAACGTTACCTGCAATCTCAGGGCCCTGGTCCGGCTCCATATAAATATATCCCTCCTCCGGAACGTGCGGGTGACTTCCTACAATTACTCTGACTTCCTCTCTGAAAAGCATTTTAGCCCATTGCTCTTGCTCAGCCGACGGCTCCAGGTGATACTCTTCTCCCCAATGCGGACATGCAATAATTATATCTGCATTTTTATCCCTGGCCCTTGCTATGATTTTTTTCACCTCCGTACTATCCATTAAATTAACGTAATACGGATCAGGAACAGGCATGCCATTTGTATCATAGGTAAAATTGACGAATGCAAATTTCACCCCTTTGATTGTAAAAATCACAGGGTCTTGTTCAATCTCCTCTTTTTTACTTTTGTAAACACCCGTTGTCGGTTCACCGATGGATTCATAGTAAGCAAATGTATTCTTTAAACCAATATCGCCTTTATCTGCAATGTGATTGTTTGCCATAAGAAAAAGCCCGATGCCGCTCTCCTTTGCTGCTTTCGCAATTTCTACAGGGGCAGAAAAATTCGGATATCCGCTATATGGTTTTGTCCCTACGGTCATCTCCATATTCGCCACCATCAAGTCTGCTTCCTTAAACTTGGCAGTCATGTACTTAAAAGCATTATCATAAACGTAATTCAAACCATCTCCCATTGCAAGCGCCGCTTCTATTTGACCCCCGTGCTGCATAACATCTCCGGTAAATGAGATTTTTATTGTGTCGGATGATGCGGGCAATTTATAGGGCTGAGAAGAAACTGTCGCGGAGGCAGAATAAGATGTTATTGCAAGCAGAATTACCGTAGAAAAAAATTGGCGGTGTAAAATGATTTTAACGCAGTTTGAGAATTTCTTCATAATTTGTCGTAAACTGTTAATAATTAGAGTGTAAATATACGCTGTTTTTTTGTGTTTTAGCACATAATTTCATACATTTGCATCGATTGCCGGGGTGTTTTAAACATGCCCGGTTTGATGATTTCAATATCTTTTACTGTTCTGATTATGAATAATAAGATACTTCTTGTATGTGTTTCTGCAACTCTCATTCTAGGCGGGTGTGATTGGGTGAGAAGCAGGCTGGATTTGCCTACTTCAAAGGATATTGCCGCCAAGAAGGCATTGATAGTAAAGAGGGAGATGCAGCAAGACTCTCAAAAAAATGCTAAATTGGATTCAGGTGCAGTACAAGTCAGTGATACGGCTAATGTAAAGGTTATTGCAGAGGGGGGTGCAGATGATGCCCGGTTAAAGGAGCGGCCGGCAGCAACCCCGCAGCAATCAACTGCAATCCGGCGGCAAAAGGCTGTAAATGGGGATGCACAGATACAACTTAAATACAGATATTACCTTATTGTGGGTTCGTACCGTCAGGCAACAAGTGTAGAGAAAAGATTTCGGCAGCTTAGAAATATGGAGGCAAGTCCTGTGGCTATCCCTTTAAAGAATGGACTTACAATGGTTTCTGCGGTTGGTTTTAATGAATTGTCAGATGCCAAAGCAGCAGTTTCCGATGTTGCGGATTTGGCTCCGGATGCATGGGTTTACAGCAGGGCAAGCGGTTTGCATAAGTAGAAATTATTAATTAAAAAAAGGTAGAATTATATATGAAAACAACAGCTTTTACACAGAAACACATTGAGTTAGGGGCCAAAATGGTGCCCTTTGCCGGTTTCAACATGCCTCTGGAATATATTGGAATTAAAGCGGAACACCTTGCTGTAAGAAACAGTGTTGGAGTTTTTGATGTTTCACACATGGGAGAGTTTTATGTTAAAGGACCTAACGCTCTTAAATTTGTACAATATGTTACAAGTAATGATGCATTTGTACTTTTTCCGGGGAAGATTCAGTATTCATGTTTTCCTAACGGAAAGGGTGGAATAGTAGATGATCTTGTTATATATTGCTTTGATCCACAGTGCTATATGATGGTTGTCAATGCTGCAAACATGCAGAAAGATTGGGATCATCTTTGCAAATTTGCTCCAAAATATGGTCTTGAAATAGGCAAGGATTTTTACAATGCTTCTGATGAACTGAGTCAGCTGGCCATTCAAGGTCCAAAGGCCATGGAAGTTATGCAAAAACTTTGCAATGAGCCTGTTACCGCAATGGAATATTATACGTTTAAACAAATCACTGTTGGCGGAGTGGAGAATGTTATTATTTCCACAACAGGTTATACCGGAGCCGGCGGATGTGAGGTGTATGTAAAGAATGCGGACGCTATAAAATTGTGGGATAAAATTTTTGAGGCAGGAAAGCCGGAAGGCATTATGCCTGTCGGACTTGGTGCAAGAGATACGCTGCGTTTGGAGATGGGTTTCTGTCTATACGGAAATGATATTGATGATACAACTTCTCCTCTTGAGGCTGGTCTGGGATGGATTACAAAATTCAATGATAACAAGGGAGATTTCATAGACAGAGATTTTCTTCTGAAACAAAAAGCGGCCGGTCTTACCAGGAAACTTTGCGCTTTTGAGCTGATTGACAAGGGAATCCCGCGCCACGGATATGAGATATGCAACGCTAATGGAGAAAATATCGGTTTTGTTACCAGTGGCGGAATGAGTCCGAGTCTTAACAAGCCTATAGGAATGGGATATGTTGCGGCTCCTTTGTATAAGGCTGATACAGAGATTTATATTAAGGTTAGAGACAAATTGCTTAAGGCAGTTGTTGTAAAAATTCCTTTTTATAAAGCTTAATCTGTTCTTGCTGGTTCTACTGAAAAATGGGCAGGATATACAAAATATTGCTGGGGGCGGTTTTCACTTTTGTTTTTGTGACATCTGCACCCGCGGGATTTAATAATGTTTACTCTCAGAATATGGGGGCGAAAAAAATTAAATCTCCGCAGAAATCTGAAACTGAGAAGAAAAACCAAGACACACTGCGCGCTCATGTTAACTTCCTGTGCTCACCCGCTTTAAAAGGCAGAGGTGCCGGCACTGATGGAGAGGTTAAAGCGTCGCAGTACATTTATGATTACCTTTTATCTAACGGGTTGCTCATGCTTTCTCCCCGTGACGGTGAAGATTTCAAAATAGTTCAGTCCGACGGCGATACCTTGCATTCCCGCAATATTATCGGAATAATCCCCGGGTATGACAAAAACTTGAACAAGGAGTATGTTGTATTGGGTGCTCACATGGACGGCCTTGGCTATACAGTCTTGACTGTTAATGGAAAACAAGAAGTTCAGGTCTATCCGGGAGCAGACAGAAATGCCAGCGGTGCTGCTGTTCTTTTGCAGCTTGCAAAGATGATATCTCAAAACAAATTTATGTTCCGGCGCTCCGTGATAATTGCGTTTTTTGGAGCGGGAGAACTTGGCATGGCCGGAAGCTGGTATTTTCTAAATCGTTCATTTGCAGAGGTTGACAAGATAACTCTAATGATAGATATGGATGCCGTAGGTTATAGCGGGGATAATAATAAACCGCAAGTCTTTACCGGCGTTCAGAACCCTGATATAAACGGAATTATCGGAGCCATAGCGTCAAATCCTTTCTCTGTAACCCCTTCATTGTCAGATAAAGAACCTTTTGGCTCAGATTATAGAAACTTCTATCAGAAAGAAATACCTGCGGTGTTGTTTACTACAGGTTCGCATTCACGGATGAACACGGTAAAAGATACGCCTGAGACGTTGGATTACTTTCAAATGGATCAAATTGCGGAGTTTATTTACTCTTTTGCATTGACGGCCGCATCACGGGAACAAAAAATAGATAAAGGGCTTAAGTCCGTAGAAGAGAAGGTCGGCGGCAAGAGTGAGATAATTTACACCCAGCAAGGTGTGGATCACAGGGCAACATTCCTAAAAGGTGATGAAAGGTACTTTCTTAAGGAGTGGGTTTATCAGTATGTTAAATATCCCGACAGTGCAATTGCAGAGGGAATAGAAGGGACGGAGCAAGTGGAGTTTGTTGTTGATAAAACGGGTGCGGTAAGAGATATCAAGATAACAAAGAGTCTCAGTGACGATATTGACAATGAGGTTATTAAAGTGTTTAAAGCTTCTCCAAAATGGAAGCCTGCAACACTCGACGGCTCCAACGTCAGCGTAAGGATGTCTCTTCCCGTAGAATTTATTTTGACAAAAAATAAAGGCAGCTTTGGCATAAAAAAATAGCTGTCGAAATATAGAATAGTTTATAAATTTTGTTGCTCAATGGATTACAATTTTAAGGAGATAGAAAAGAAGTGGCAGGAGTTCTGGGCTAAGAACGGAACGTTTAAAGTTAAAACAGATCTTTCAAAACCAAAGTATTACGTATTGGATATGTTCCCTTACCCCTCAGGTGCGGGATTACATGTAGGACATCCTCTAGGTTATATAGCAAGCGATATTTACAGCCGATACAAAAGACTTAAAGGTTTTAATGTTTTACACCCAATGGGTTATGATGCTTTTGGTCTTCCTGCGGAGCAGTATGCAATTCAGACGGGGCAACATCCTGAGGTTACAACTGTCAATAACATAAATAGATACAGAGAGCAGCTGGATAGAATCGGTTTCTCTTTTGACTGGGACAGAGAGGTTAGAACTTGTGATCCGGGATATTATAAATGGACGCAGTGGGCTTTCTTAAAAATGTTTGGGTGCTGGTACAATAATGAGCATCGCAAAGCGGAGCCGGTTGAGGAACTTGTAAAAATATTTGAGGCAGAAGGAAATAAAAAAGTAAACGCTGCGTGCGGAGACGTTAATGTCTTTTCCGCGGAACAGTGGAAGGGTTTTTCAGAAAAAGAAAAATCAGATATACTTATGCAGTATCGTATTGCATATCAGGGGGAAACATCTGTGAACTGGTGCTCAAAACTTGGAACCGTATTGGCAAATGATGAAGTGAAAGAGGGGCTCTCTGTGCGCGGAGGTTTTCCGGTTGAACAGAAAAGAATGAAGCAGTGGCAGCTGAGGATTTCCGCTTATGCGGGGAGATTGCTTGATGATTTGGACAAGCTTCAGTGGACAGATGCTCTAAAAGAGATGCAGCGCAACTGGATAGGAAAATCTTACGGAGCCGAGATTGTTTTCAAGGTGTCAAATCCTGATCCTGCAAACGGGCAGCCTGCTAATTCTGAGCATGATATGAAAATATTCACTACTCGTGCAGATACTGTTTTCGGAGTTACGTTTATGGTACTTGCTCCTGAGAGCGAGTGGGTGGAGCTGCTTACAACAAAGGAACAAAAGAGTGATGTTGACACTTATCTGAAAGAGGCTAAAAAGAAAACGGAGCGTGAGAGAATTGCGGAGACGCATACCGTAACCGGCGTGTTCTCCGGCTCTTATGCGGTCAATCCTTTTACGGGAGATAAAGTTCCGATTTGGATTTCAGAGTATGTTCTTGCAGGTTACGGTACGGGTGCAATCATGGCCGTTCCCGCTCATGACAGCAGAGACTACGCTTTTGCAAAAAAATTTAATCTCAAAATAATTCCTCTTATTGAAGGATGTGACATAAGCAAAGAGAGTTTTGATGCAAAGGATGGAGTTATGTGCAACAGCGGATTTCTTTCCGGTAAAACCGTTAAAGAGGCTATTCCTCTGGGGATTGCGGAAGTGGAGAAACGCGGCATAGGTAAAAAGAAAATTAATTACAGGCTGAGGGATGCTATATTCTCCAGACAAAGATATTGGGGGGAGCCGTTCCCGATTTATTACAAAGATGGTGTTGCAACCCCAATCCCGGAAGATGAGTTGCCGCTGCAACTTCCAAAGGTTGAGTCATTTAAGCCAACTGCGGACGGAGAACCTCCATTGGCCAGAGCAAAAGACTGGACATACAAGGGTTATCCTTTGGAGAAAAGTACCATGCCCGGTTTTGCAGGGAGCAGCGCTTATTATCTGAGATATATGGATCCTCATAATAATGAGGCTCTTGTAAGCAAAGATGCGGATGAATATTGGAGAAATGTTGATTTGTACGTAGGCGGAACTGAGCATGCTACGGGTCACTTGATTTACTCCCGTTTTTGGAATAAATTTCTTTATGATTTAGGTTATGTTGCAGAACCGGAGCCATTCCAAAAACTTATAAATCAGGGGATGATACAGGGCCGTTCCAACTTTGTATACAGGATTAAGAATACAAATAAGTTTGTGTCTTTTGGCTTTAAGGACAAATATGAAACAACGGAAATTCATGTTGATGTAAATCTTGTTCACAATGATAAGCTTGATATAGAAGGCTTTAAAAAGTGGATGCCGGATTTTGCAAAAGCTGAATTCATATTGGAGAACGGGGAGTACAAGTGCGGCTGGGCCATTGAGAAGATGAGCAAATCTATGTACAATGTTGTAAATCCCGACAGTATATGCGATACGTACGGTGCTGATACATTGAGACTTTATGAGATGTTCCTTGGACCGGTTGAGCAGAGCAAACCGTGGGATACAAAAGGAATAGACGGAGTTAACAGATTCCTTAAGCGGTTATGGAAAATGTTCTTTGGAGAATTTGGCGGAAAACCAAATGCGGAAGGAGAGATTAATCTTTCCGATGAGGCTCCAAACGCTCTGGAACTAAAAGTATTACACAAGCTTATTAAAAAAGTGGATGATGATATTTCCAATTTCTCATACAATACTTCCGTTTCGGCGTTTATGATTGCCACTAATGAATTGTCTGATTTAAAGTGCAATAAGAGAGCAATTATGGAGCCGGTCATAATTTTGCTTTCACCTTTTGCACCTCATATCTGCGAGGAATTGTGGAGTCTGTCGGGACACAAAGGAAGCATTTCATTTGCGGAATTTCCTAAGTATGAGGAGAAGTACACAAGAGAAGAGAATTTTGACTATCCGGTGTCTTTCAACGGCAAGACAAGATTTAAGATTTCTCTTGCAAAAAGTTTGTCAAAGGAGGAGGTTGAAAAGGCCGTTCTTGCTGCAGAGGAGACCGCAAAATATATTGGAGAGAACAGTGTTAAAAAAGTTATAGTTATCCCTGGAAGAATTATCAATATTGTAATGTAATGGCAGGCAAAGTTGCAACCGTATCAAAGATAATTTTTGAATATTTTGTTATTACAGTAGGTGTGTTCATCTATTGCGGCGGGTGGACGGCGTTTATTACTCCCCAGGGAATTACAGGCGGTGGCGTTACAGGTCTTGCTACAAATATTCAATATGCTACCAATGGCTTTATTCCATTGTATGTCAGCTATATTGGAATTAATGTGATATTGCTTTTATTAGGAACTATTATTCTTGGGAGAGGATTCGGGTTCAAGACAATTTACAGCATTTTGTGCGCAACTTTTTTCTTGGCGGTAATGCCGCACTGGCATTGGCTGATGAGTCTTTCAGATATATCTGACAAGCTTGTATCAGCAGTGCTCGGCGGAGCAATTCTGGCAGTAGGAATTTCTATGATTTTTAAGAAGGGCGGCAGCACCGGAGGTACTGATATCGTTGCCCTCGTTCTTACAAAATATTACGACACTTCTCCCGGAAAAGTTTTCATGTACTGTGATCTTATAATTATTGGTTCCATTCTCTTCCTGCCGGGAAAAGGTTTAAGTGATTTTATTTACGGTTATCTTACAACTGTCTCATTTTCATATATGTTAGATGCCTTTCTTACCGGACGGCAGCAGTCTGTCCAGATAATGGTTATCTCCGGCAAATATCAGGCGATTGCAGACATGCTTATCAGTGATGAACATCGCGGAGTTACTGCTCTGGATTCAATGGGATGGTACACAAAAGATGAGAGCAAAGTTCTTGTTGTGGTTGCAAGAAAGTATCAGGTTGCAGGCATAATGTCATCTATAAAAAATATTGACAACAGGGCGTTTGTGACGGTAGGGAACGTTTCTGCTGTTTATGGAGAAGGTTTTGAGAAAGTGAAGGTCAAGCCTCAATTTAAGGAGAAGAAGAGCAAAGATGAAAAAGTAAGGAGTTTTTTAAAGTGGATTAATAATAGTTAGACGGCGTAATCAGATGTGCAGCATGTACAAGATGAGCGGCGTATATTTGTTATCGAGATAATTATCAATATTTGTTTAAAATATGAAGAGGGTTTCTCTACCACAAGTTTTAGATATTATAAAGTGTTATTTTTTCATAACGCTCGGACTTCTATGCTATGTCACAGGATGGGAAATTTTCCTAATCCCCAATAATATGGTTGGCGGCGGAGTTACCGGCGTTTCAGCCATTATCTTTTATGCGTTCAAGATACCAATCAGTATTTCTTTCTTTGTCATTAACACAGTGTTGCTTCTAATTGCTCTTAAAGTTCTGGGCAAAGCCTTTGGCTTTAAGACAGTGTATGCCATATTCATAACGTCAGTATTTTTTCAAATAGTTCCGGGTTTTATTCCGGCAGATTTTATTCAAGAAATAGCCATATCCAACGGCAAGCTTTTAAGTTCAATTTTTGGCGGAGTTATGTCGGGTTTTGGAATCGGAATATGCTTTGCTCAAGGCGGAAGCACCGGCGGAACGGATATAATTGCACTTATGGTTACAAAGTACCGTAACATATCCCCCGGCCGTGTTATCCTTTATATTGATATTTTCATAATAGCATCTTCTCTGTTAATTCCTGCAAAAGACATACTGGATGCAGGCGGTGCGGTTATTGGTAAGGAGACATGGGGAATGCGCCTGGCCACAGTACTTTATGGCTATCTTTTAATCGGCGCATCCAGTTACACCGTGGATATGTTTCTTGCCGGTTCACAACAATCTTTACAGGCGTTTATTTTCTCCAAAAAATATGTAGAGATAGCAGATGCAATAACTTCTAAGTTAGGCCGCGGCGTAAGCGTTGTAGATTCCACCGGATGGTATACCAAGCAAGAGGGTAAGTTGTTGGTGGTGATTATTCATAAGACAGATACTAATTCTTTTTATAAAATTATCAGAGAGATTGATAAAGAGGCGTTTGTGTCTGTTACAAATGTGTCGGGAGTTTACGGCCGCGGGTTTAAGCAGATTAAGAAATAGGCTTTTTTCAGCCTAAAAATTTATCTTTTTACTTGTTTTTTACGATTGTGCTTATTGCAGTAACAATCGGTTTAGTTGTACCGCGCAAAATCGTCAAATTTTTTTTCCGGAAATCACAATATTTTAACTGTCCCTAATATTTAGGAAATATTTTTTATTACTGCTGAGTAATTTTGTATTAATCGTAATTGTCAAATCTATAATCAATTACAAACCTTTAATTTATTAACTATGATGAATGGTAGCCATATGGTTATAATAATGTTTTTATACGTATTTATAGTTGCAGGCCTGTTTATAAGTTGTCGTTATAGGAAAAATTTTAGACAAAACTCAGGTTTGTTTGCCGCCTATTTTTCACTGGCACTGGTGGTTGCCCTGGAGGTGCTGTATTTTAAATTTCATGATAAAATAAATTTTTTCCCCGCTGTAAGTCACCAAGAAGCCGTTGTGTGTAAAGTATACATATTTACGGGTGTTTTTTTTGTGTTGTTTCTTGAGGCAAAAGGTATCATTATTGACAAATGCAGGCATCTAAAGCCGGCATTAAAATATTTAATCTTTTTATGGATTCTAATAGCGGCGTATGATGCTATTAGAATTTATTGTTTAAATGATCAAATACTTTACTATGAGCATTTTGCGCTAATATCAATATCCACTGTGCTGTTCTGCTTTTTTTGTGCGAAATCTTTTGTCCGCAGGGCGGACTTTATTTATTCTAGTGTTAACAAAAAATTGTTTGTCACATTGCTCAATTTTGAGTTTTTTATAATTGCTAATTATGTATTGCATGTTTTATTTTTAATTGATAAAATTATGATTGCAGAGGCTCTGTTGTCATTTATAATACTTGTTACCGTTCAGGTTAGATTGACTCTTGACTTAATAAGAGAAAATCAAAAATTCAAAAAAGTACAACATGTCCTTTATGATACCGAAAATTCAGAAAATCCTTTATTGCTTGACGACGGGGAAATCCTTGATGATGAAGAGATAATGAGAAGACTCATGATTCTTTTTGATAGAGAGAAACCATATTTAAATCCGGATTATAAAGTTTTTGAAGCGTCGCTGGCGGTGGGGACAAATAAATCATATACGGCAAGGGCCATCGGCAAAAGTCCGTTTAATAACTTTAAAAGTATGTGCAACTATTACAGAGTCATGGAGTTGTGCAGAATAATTGCGGAACAACCGGAGTTGGACATTATGAAAATGTATAAACAAGCCGGCTTTACCTCCCGCGGAGTTTTTCACAACAGTTTTCTTCTTTATGCCGGAGAGTCTCCTGTAAAATGGACAAAACATATAAGACAGCTTAAAGAGAACAGAGAACCGGTTAGAGTAGAGAACCTTGTAAGATGTCCGCGACATATCGCCGGATACTAATACAGTATAATGTTATTGCTATACAAATACTAAACTTATTAATACAATTATTAACTTAAAAATCTTAAACAATGAAATTTATTGAACTTTTAAAAAATTTTTCCGGGACAAAAGAGCGATTAAATCAAACTGAATTGAAGGAGCAAATTAGTGAAGAGGATCAAGATTATCCGCAATGTTCTATTATTATCGGGAAAACGGAAACGTTAAATACCCTTTCCGCTATGCTGGATAATCTTATGGAAGAGAAAAAACCGTATCTGGATGTGCATATATCACTTAATAAAATAGCTTTGCTTCTTGGCAGTAACAGAACTTATTTGTCAAAAATCCTGGCGGAACACGGCGGCTACTATGCTTATCTTAATACATTTAGACTTAAATATTTATATGGCTTATTGCTGGAGAGGAACAGGAAAAAATCAAGAAAAAGAGAAGAGGAGTGCAGTTTATCTGAAATGCCAAGGCGTGCATATGGAAGAGAATTGCAGTTATTGCTGGCAAGCAGCGGCTTTTCAGATTTTAGAGCACTAAGAAGGGCGCTGGAAGTGTCCGGCGGAGAGTATGCCAAAAGAGTAAAAGAAATCTTATTGTCTTAAATGAAGAATTTGTTTACGCTGGCAAGTGCTTGAGGAAGAGCAAATACAACGACCCTGTCATAAGGTTTTACACATGTGAATTCATTTGCGATAAAGCTTTCATCTCCGCGGATTATGCCGCCGATGATGGCCTCTTTTGGAAAACGCAAATCTTTGATGGGGCCGTTTGTAATACTGCTGCTCGGATTGACAATGAACTCCAGAACCTCAGCATCTGAACCGTTTAAGCATTTGATAGAGCGCACTTTATTGCTTAAAGTAAATCTGAATATTCTCCCTGCGGTGATAAGTTTTTTATTGATTACAGCATCAACTCCCATATCTTCCGCCAGTTTGATATATTCAATATTTTCTACCTCGGCGATAGTTTTTTGTACACCCATATTTTTTACCGCAACGCTTGCAAGTATGTTGGTCTCGCTGCTGCTTGTAACCGCTACAAATGCGTCATAATTTTTTGCATCCTCTTCTACAAGCAAATCCGTATTCCTTCCGTCTCCATTGATAACCACTGCATTAGGAAGAGCTTCCGCAAGGTATTCGCATCTTTCCTGCTTGTGTTCTATGATTTTTATTTGATCAACCTTATCTTGCATTTTGCGCGCAAGCATCTCTCCGATTCTTCCTCCGCCAACAATCATAAGACTCTTGACTTCTATCTCATTTTTGCCGGAATATGTCATAAGTTCCTCTACACCATCCTTAGTGCAGATGATAAATACAAGATCCCCCTGCAGGAACTTTGTACTCTGTCCGGGGATAATTGTTGTATTGTTTCTTGCAATGGCAACCGGCTGATACGGCTTATAGCTGCCGTTCGGAGATAAATCTTGTACTGTCTTGTTAATCAACGGAGTCCCCTCATCCAAACGGAATACTACCATTTGCAATTTGCCGCGGGCAAATTCCATAAATTCCGTTGTGCCCGTCTGCTTAAGTAAATCTATGATCTCATAAGCTGCCATTTTCTCCGGGTAGAACAGGAGATCTATTCCCATATCGGTGAACATCAGCTTATTATCATATTGCATATATTCATCATTGTTGATTCTGGCCGTGACTTTTTTTGCTCCCATTTTTTTAGCCAGAAGGGCGCTGATGATGTTAACGTCTTGTTCCTGAGCCGGACTTACGGCAATGAATAAGTCTGCCTTTGAGACACCCGCCTGTTCAAGCGTTGCAATAGAAGTGGGCTTGCCAAGCACCGTAATGATGTCTGCAACTTCTGCGAGCTTGTTTAGATGCTCTTCGTCTCCGTCTATGATGGTCAGGTCATTGGACTCTCTGCTTAGCATTTTGGCTAAGTGGCTTCCAACTTCTCCCGCTCCCGCAATAATTATTTTCATACCGCTGCAAAGGTAATATTATTTTGATAATGCTGAGTTTATTATGAGTTGCCGTCGGGACTGTAAATAGTGTTGCGGCCGGGATGACAAAAAACTTGGCATAGTTATAAAAAGTATAAATAAGGCAAAAAGTCATAAAAAAACGACCGCCTTTTGAGCGGTCGTCTTTACTAGCATAAGCTGCTTATCTCTAATACTCATCTTCATTAAAGAAGAAATCCTCCTTGCTTGGATAATCGGGCCATATGTCTTCAATACTGTCATAGACTTCCTCGTCATCTTCAAGGTCATTTAAATTCTCTACAACTTCTGCGGGGGCTCCGGAACGTACGGCATAATCTATCAATTCGCCTTTTGTGGCCGGCCACGGCGCATCTTCCAATTTAGAAGCAAGTTCAAGTGTCCAATACATAATTAATAAATATTAATATTTTGCCCTTTTTGCTAGAGGGGGTGCAAATATAATACTATTTTCCAATTATGGTAACCAGAATTCTTCCGGAGTATTTGTGATTGTGCAAAAATACCTTCCTAATGTGAATAAGTAGTCCGCCAGACGGTTAAGGTATTTGGTTCCTGCTTTCACATTTTCAGATACTTGCTCCGTGTTGGCGGCAAGTGAGATACTCCTGCGCTCGCAGCGGCGGCATATAGTTCTGGCAATGTGACATTCCGCTGCAATTTTAGGCGCTCCGGGCAGAATAAAGGCCGTTTGTGCCGGATTATTGGCAGCCATTGCATCAATTTCTTTTTCCAAAAACGTGACTTCCGATTCGTTCAGTGATTTGAACTGTTTGTTAGTTCCCTCTTCCGGGGTGGCAAAATGGGCTGCAACAAGCATAAGATTATTCTGAATTCTGATAAGACACTCTTTAAGGTGTTTTCCCTCCGCCGGTCTGACGGCCGGGTCATCGGTATTAGAAATAATAAGACCTATAAATGAGATAAGTTCATCTACATTTCCGTAGGCTTCAACTCTAGGATGGTTTTTGGGGACTCTTCCGCCTCCAATTAGAGAGGTCATTCCATCATCACCTGTTTTAGTATAAATGCTCATATAAATAAGATGTTAAAATGCCCGGATGCATATCCGGCTGTTAGTGATTTTTTATTTAATTGAGATAGATTGCATTGCCGGATTGGGATTGGCGACGTCACTTTCAATTTTACCGTCGCGGAGCTTTACGATTCTTCTTGCAAATTTTGCAATATCCTCCTCATGTGTTACCAAAATAATAGTATTTCCGGTCTTGTATATCTCCTCAAAAATTTTCATAATCTCAATAGATGTCTTTGTATCAAGATTTCCTGTCGGTTCGTCTGCCAAAATAATTGTAGGGTCGTTGATAAGCGCTCTTGCAATTGCAACTCTTTGTTTCTGACCTCCGCTAAGTTCAGAAGGCTTGTGAGACATTCTTTCTGCAAGCCCGACTATATTAAGCGATTTTTTGGCTTTTTCCAACCTTTCATGTTTTGTTGCGCCGGCATAAATCATAGGAAGTGCAACATTTTCCAGAGCACTGTATTTTGGAAGAAGATTAAAAGACTGGAATACAAATCCGATCTCTTTATTTCTTACGTCCGCAAGTTCTCCGTCATTCATCTTGCTGACATCCGTTCCGTTAAGAATGTACTTGCCTGATGTTGGAGTGTCCAGGCATCCAAGGATGTTCATCATTGTAGATTTTCCGCTGCCGGAAGGTCCCATGATTGCCACAAAATCATTCTTCCAGATAGACAGTGAAACGCCGTCTAATGCATTTACCACATCCTCTTCTCCAAGATGGTAAATCTTATACAGGCTATCAATTTTAATAACCTCTTCCCTCTGTGTGTTCTTATTTGCATCCATATTTTAAAAATTTTCTGTCGCGACAGATTATTCCATTTTGCTTAAGAAATCTTTGCAGGCCTCCGTAAGTGCGTGCAGAGCAACAGGTGTGTCCCATTGTGACCGGTCCCTTACTCCAACCTCATTTGATACGGTGCGCAACTCAAAGAAGTTTACATGTTCATTAAGGCAGACATAGAAAAATGCCGCTCCCTCCATGCTTTCTATTTGCGGCCCGTAATGTTGCACCAGTCTCCGTCTTGTTTCCTCTGTCCCGGTAACTGTCTGAACAGTAACACCTGTGGCGCGTTTATATGATTTAATTAATTCTTCAAAATATTCCGGGAGTTTCACTGAATTCAGCGCACCGTCCGTGTAAGGAAATAAATTGGAATCCAGTGCGGCAGAATCAAACAGAGAGACAAAGCCGGAACCCGTCTGGAAACCGATGTCTCCAAAATATTCTTTATCAACAATAGAAACAGAACCTACAGGAAATAGCCCAATATCGTAACTGCCTGCAATTCCAATATTTATTGCAAGAGAATATTTATTTCCTTCAGCTTCTGCCTCCGCCAGTTTTTTGGTAAGTTTGTAACACGTTGAAGTTGCACCAATTCCCGTTAGCAAAAAATCAACCTGTACTTTTGAGGCAATTCTGCTTTCAAATACTCTCAGTGCTTGTTGTGCACACGCAATCTCTTCTTGTTCCGCAGCAGTAAATAAAATCCTTATCATATACGTTATACTAATTAGAACGCTAAATTAATTAAACAAAAGACAAAACAGCTGCTAAAAAATAAATTTATAGGGGCAGTGTTGATAAATTGCTTTCTTATAAACTGTATAGTGAGAATTTGAAGATTATACCTCCGCCGGGTCTGCATTCGGCGCATATGGTTCCCTTGTGGAAAAGGACCGAGTTCTTTACAATCGCCAGACCCAAGCCGGAACCTCCTGTTTTTCTGGTTCTTCCCTCTTCCACTCTGTAAAATCTTTCAAAGATTCTGTTCAAATCTTCTGCCGGAACACCTTTTCCCGTATCCGTGTATGTGAAGTTGATTTTGTAACCACCTTCTCCGGAAATCTGCTCCATTCCTGCGCTTAAGGAAATTTCTATACCATTGCCTCCATGCTCTATAGAATTGTCTATCAGGTTTTTAAACAGGGAATAGATAAGAGAGTAACAACCGTTCAACTTAAGCTCATTGCTTATCAAAGGATGGAACCGGATGTTGTTTGCTTCAAGTTTGTAACCAATTTCCTCACAAACTTCTTGCAGACATTTGCTGATATTTACCTCCTCTATTTTGTAGGTCTCTCCGCCCTCGTCAAGTTTGTTTAATGTGGAGACTTCCGCAATCAAATTGGATAATCTGAGCGTTTGCGAATAGGCCTTTTGAATAAATTGCATTTTTTGCTCTTCCGGCATTTCCGGGGATTGCAGTATTGTCTCCAAATAGGCGCGTATTCCCGTAACGGGTGTTTTAAGTTCATGAGCAATATTATGGCTCATTTGCTGTTTGTAAAGTTTTGTTTTTTCCAGCTGTTGGAAGGTATCTGCAATTTTTCTTCCTATTTCACCAAAGTCATCATCTCCAAAATCTATGCTGCTGAAATCTTTTTGCTGACTTTTTAAAGCTCCCACAAACTGATTGAATTTTATAAGCGGCTGAGTCAGTTTGCCGGAGATGATTATTGTTGCCGCAACAAGTGCCGCAAGCAGAGCAATCATCATAATAAGATATCTGTTATCTTTCTGAATCTGAGCCGGTTTTGCGGACATGAATTTAATGGCGGTTCTTATGAAATATCCGTTGTAGTTTTTTGCATAGAACAAATATTCATCTCCCATTGTGGGGGAGTACCGCAAGGCATTTCCGTCTCCATTCTCTTTTGCTTTTATGAATTCCGGTTTTCCGGATTGGTCTTCCTGAATAGAAACTTCTGTCTGCCGGCTGTCATAAAGCACAAATCCGGTTGTATCCAAAATTGTAAATAACATCTCTTTTGCCGGAGGTGTTATTTGTTTGTAAATCAATCCGGAAGCTATCTTATTGTTGACGTCCTGATTAAAAGTTATCAGTTCATTTTGCAATGTGGCAAGGCTGTAATCTTTGCTCTGCTGAAGAGTGTAAACAGTAAAGCCCAGCGCTATAAAAGTCACCAGGATAAAGAAATAGAGCAATAGCCTATATCTGTATTTAATTTGAACCTTTTTCATCTGCCTGCAGGCTGTATCCGTATCCGGAGCGGTTCATGATTAAGTCCCCCGCCTTGCCAAGCTTTTTTCTCAGTCTTGCAATGTGCACATCTACTGTTCTTTCCAAAACATAACTTTCATCTTTCCAGACAAGTTTCAGAATGTCGTCTCTGGAAAAGATTTTTCCGGGGTATTTGGCCAGGAGCAATAATATCTCCATCTCCTTTTTTGTAAGGAAGACTTCATTGCCGTTTGCCAGAACTTTTTTATCGTCATTTTCAATTTTGAGAATGCCAAAGTCATATTCACTCTTCTCAACTTCCGGTTTCTGATTGGAACTGTTTTGCCACCCCGCAAGAGGCGCTCCTTGATTATCTTTTTTCCGCAGTTTTGTGTAACGGCTCAGTACGGCTCCTACTCTGGCCACAACTTCCTTTACAGAGAACGGTTTAGGAATGTAATCGTCTCCTCCGGTTTTAAAGCCCTGAAGGATATCAGGTTCCGTATCAAGTGCAGTAACAAAAATTATCGGGATGTTATTTTTATAATCTTCTCTAAGCAACTGCGCAAGCTTTAAGCCGCTAATTCCGCCAAGCATGATGTCCAAAACGAGCAAATCAAAATTTTCCTTTGGAATCATATAAAGAGCTTCCTCTGAACTTATTGCAGTCTTTACCTCATATCCAGCTCTCTCCAGATTATACTGCAGGATTTCACATATATCCTCCTCGTCATCAACTACAAGGATTTTGCTTTTTTTCTCCGCTTGAGTTGCCGGAGCGCCGGCCGTTGTTTCTTTGCTATTGTTCATAATACATGAGAATTATATAGTTGCAACATAAACATGCATCATACTTATCTTGAGCAAATCCAAATCTGGTCCTTTTTCAGACTCCGCTTATAGCTCTTACCGCTCAAGATACCGTCGTGATTATTAATGGCCTCAAATATAGTAATTTTAGTTAACTTTGCTCAGCATAAAATTTCAGTTATGGCTTACAAAAAAGAGGAAAAATATACTCCGGAATTAACGGAGAAACTTGCAAAGCATTACAAGGCAATTTTGAATTTACTGGGGGAAGACTCTGGCAGAGAGGGACTTCTTAAAACCCCGATGAGAGTTGCAAAGTCTATGCAATTCCTTACTCAGGGATATCAGCAGGATCCGTATGCCATTTTAAAATCAGCTATCTTCAAAGAAGACTACAGGCAAATTGTTTTGGTTAAGGACATTGAAATTTATTCTATGTGCGAGCACCATATGCTTCCGTTTTACGGCAAGGCGCATGTGGCATACATTCCAAATGGCCATATTACCGGTCTTAGTAAGATTGCAAGGGTAGTAGATGCTTATTCACGACGGCTCCAAGTTCAGGAGCGTCTTACTGTACAAATCAGAGACTGTATTCAGGAAACCCTTAAACCCCTGGGGGTTGCGGTGGTCATAGAGGCGGCGCACATGTGCATGCAAATTAGAGGAGTGCAAAAGCAGAACTCCGTTACCACAACCTCCGCTTTCACCGGCGCTTTCCTAAAAGATATTCGCACCCGTGAAGAATTCATGAGACTCATAGGTTCCAAACTGCACTGATTATCATTACCTCAAGGAAAAACTCACAGTAAACAGCACAGAGAGCGGGCGGAGATCATAGCTGTAACTGTAAGAGTTGATGCTGTTATAATAGCTTGTGTTGTAGGATTTTGTGTAGAACAGATTGCGTGCGGAGATGATGTATTCTATCCTTTTGCGCTTGTAGGATACGGAGGCGTCCGCAAAGAACATGTTTCTGTCGCCGGAAGCGATACTGCTGTTGTAGTAGTGTTCTCCGGATATTTTTATCACCACGCTTTTTGCCATGCTCGCGTCCAGGGTTAGCTTCTCCCTTACTGCATCTATGCTCTTGAGTTTCAAGGATGAATTCTCTATGCTGGTTTTATAAGTTGTGTATGTTACATTGTAATCATAATCAAAGTTATATCCTATTCTTCCGGTAATTTCAAATGCGCAGTTTTTGGATGTGTAGCCGGTTTTTAGGATGTCTCCGTTTCTGTAAACTTTGCTGTTGCTTTTGGAAAATCCGGCAGAGAGCGTGAAGGTGGTGGCAATGTCGTTGAATCTTTTGCTGATATTCCCGTTAAGATTATAACCGCTTGAACTGTTGGATATTTCATAGCTCTTTATTCTGCTTAGATCTCCGTAAAAGATGTTGCCGTACATAAGGTTGGAGTTGTCATACCAGTAACTTCCCGACAGTGCTCCAAATACGGAGATGAGCGCATTGCCGTAATTGAGACTTGCACTATAATTTTGGGTTTCATCTTTTGGCAGAATTCTCCCCGTGCCGGAAACAGACCTGTAATCCTCCATTATATAGCCGCTGTAAACGTCTGTAAGACCTCCATATACAACTCTGTATTGTCCTGATGCGGAGAATTTCAAATCTTCTGTGATTCCAAATCTTAAGCTCATTGTCGGGCAGGCGTCAAGTTTGTTCATGTGGAATTTGCTATCGGCAACTTTATCATTGTATCCCAGGTATTTGTATCTGAAATAAGGGTTTACGGAAAGGATAAAGTTGTTATAATCAATTGATAAATAGGGCCCCATGTCAACGGTAATCGCCTGCAAATTGATGTCATTCCTCAGGGAGTCCGCAACACTGCCGCCTTCAGTCCAACCACCAACGCTACCGGCAATGCCACCAACGCCACCGGCATTCTTAAAGTAACTCATACCGCTGGTCATCCTGTCCGCCCACGCACTGGCAGACCCAAAAATACCAAAGTGCCAATAGGTAAAATCCCTTCCAAACCCTGTGCTGAAATATCCTGAAAACCTGTCAGTTGTAACCTTCTGTCGGGACATGACAGAAAGTGTATCGGGCAAACCAAAAACAGAGAGATAGGGGTATGGGTTGACGCGCAGTGTGGATGGCAGGCGGGCATAGCTTGCGTTTAAATTAAAATTGAAGGATGTTTTTTTCATGGGTTTTACATAAGAGAAATCATTTCCTATGTAAAATGTCGGAGATGTAAAGTTCTGCTGCAGATTGTTTACCGTGCTGCGGGATTTGTCCCAGGTGCCGGATATATTCAGCTTGTCTTTAAGATAAAGACTGTCCGTATTGGCTGTCAGCCAGAAATTTCCTACCACATTATTCTTAACCGTATGTGCGGCTGTGTTTTCCGTTACAACCAGAGGGTCCTGATTCTGAAAGTAATACGTGCTTACAGAAGAGCCGGCCGAATTGCGGATATCGTGGAAATATTTAATATTGGCGACATACTCAAGATTCTTTTTCTTCACCAGCATGTTGGCGGATAGCGCATGAATATTATTTTTCAAATATCTGCTGCGTGCAATAGGGGGTGACGGAGGAGTTGTAATTCCGCTCATTGCTGAGAGCCCGCCTGTGCTGCCCATGCTTTCAATTTCAGCAGAAACATCTATTCCGGTGTTGTTAGTCTGGTAATTATTAAACGTTTGGAAGGTTCTTGCAAAATACATGGCTGTAGTTTCACCCGTCCACATAAGCGGCTTAAATCCTCCTCCGATTGTAAATGTCTCATTAAAAGTTCCTTTGACTTTCTCCTTAAGATGCAGATTCATAGCAACCATGTCCGACGCAACTTTGTTTTTAAGCGCTTTTACCGGCTGGTGAAACTCCATTACGTCCACCTTTGCTATATCCTTGGCTCTTACATGATTAGTGGCCACACCGTAACTTGCATCCAACATGTTCAGTCCTTCAATATATAGAATGCTCACATCCTTTCCATTGTAGGCAATCCTTCCGCTTTCATCTACTCTAACCCCCGGCATTTTTTTAGTACGTCTCCAATAGAGCGGTCCCTTAGCGTATCTATATAACTATTAACATAATAGCTGATTGTGTCTCCGCGTCTTCTCAGAGGCGGTGCCTTTACAACCACTTCCTTTAATTTTAACGCACCGGACTCAACCTTAATAATCAGATTGTTATTAGATTTTGCGGGAACAATAATGTGCACAGCTTTAATATTCATTCCGGTTGCAAGCAGACGTAAAGTATCCGCCTTGCCGCCGTAATGTAAAGTGAATCTGCCGTTTTCATCAGTCAGCGTATAATCAATCATTCCCTTACCGCTCCTGTTCTGCAAAATGACATTGATATCGCTCATCCCCGCACCACCCTTAATTTCACGCACATAACCGGACAACACTACTTGAGCTTGAGCCGTGTTTGTAAGGCAGTACATGTATAATAAACTGATGATAAATGAAATACAATATCTTTTCATCCCGGTAGCTTTTGTTTTCTTTTAATTATTTGCCCTTCTCTTCAGACAGTTCAATCGGATTATAAGGGATAGTTACTTTTGCATGATTAGGTGAGAATCCGTTTCCTGAGTTTACCATAAACTTCATCCCAAAAGAGCCAAAGAATTGATAAGGGTCATCATACATCCACTTAATTGCGTTGTTATATTTTGCTTTGGTAGTATTTGTGTATTGCCATGTGTAATTTTTTATAGTCTCTCCCGACGGAGCCTTGACAAATACAGATAAGGTCCAGCAATAATCCCCCATCTTATCATACAGCTTAACGATCAGTCCCGGCAACCCTCTGAATTTATACGGACCTGCATTCACCGGAACTTCTTTTGTAAACCATGCAGTATATTCTCTCCCCCTAAATGTACAAGTTGCGGATTGACATTCATATCCTGCAATTATAATATACCCTAAAATTAGTACCATTTTGCAAGGTGAGCAATAACGCACAAATCGTAAAACAAAGTGAGACAGGGGATACAGGGAGGTGAAAGAACAGACAGCCCATTTTTTTTATAACTTTGAGTGGAGCCATAAAAGAGTAGAAAGAGAAATATCAGAGGAAATTTACCTTGAAAATGCTGCATAGAAAAAATGGGATCAAAAGGGTATTTTGATGAAAACGAGTCTTAGATATATAATTATGTTTAGCCTCGTGATAAGGACAGTTATATTATCGGCCCAGGATCTCACTTCCATTAGTGATTCTACAAAAATTCGGCAGATAGATTCAGTTATAGTTGTTGCACATAATAAACGATTATCAATTATACCTGATGGTTATCAATTATTACTCAATAGTAAAGCAGATTTAAAAGGTAAGGAAATGTCAGACCTTTTAAAAACAGTCCCGTCTATACAGTTATTAAATGGATCTTTAGGTATGGTGGGAAAGGATGGAGTTCTTGTCTTTATTAATCATAAGCTTGTTAGACTGGATGGAAAGTCACTTTTGTCATATCTGAACTCAATACCGGTAAGTAACATTAAGAGCATTCGTGTTATGACCATTCCTCCGTCACAGTATGATGCGGAAGGAAATGTAGGAGTAATAAGAATAGCAACCAGGGATATGCTGCCTGAGGGAATGAACGGGCTTGTTAAATGGAGTTTTGGGCAGAACACATATTCATCATATATGGGGTCAGCTTATATAGGATACAACAATTCAAAATTATCCTTTAATGGTACATTGTCTTATGATAATATTAATTATTTGAACAAAACAAGTTATCTGAGCTATTATCCGCAACTCACAACATCAACGTCCAATCCGAAACGTTGGAATATGACGTCTGCCCTGCTTAACCTTGATTTGAGTTACAAGTTTAACGAGAAAATGTCATTAGCCATTGACCTGTCCTGCCCGTTACGTAATAGTGAAAGAATTACTGATCTGGATAATAGAACAGAGTATATGGGTATAATGAACAATGTTGTTGACTCCGTTTTACTGTCACACGGCAAAGCCGCCAATAATACTAATAAAATAAATTCCGGCCTATGCTTTAATTATAATATAAACGATAATACGATTTTTTCTGTTAACACTAATTACTTGAGAAATACGGTTAAAACCAATCGCAATTTTTCATCTTCTTTATTAACCGACGGTCTATCTTCCCCGCAAGAACTATATTTGACATCGGGCAAGGTTGATTATGATATAATAACAGCTGCTACCGATCTTGAATCCGTCCTTTTTACATGTAAATTCAATACGGGGGCGAAATTTTCCTACATTAATACGCAATCGTCAGACAGCTACATTGGCAATTTCAATGACCATAATACATTCAGATATAGGGAAAATATTGATGCTGTCTACTTTTCCGGTGAACGAAAAATAAATAGATGGATATTTAAGGCGGGACTCCGCTTTGAGTATACTTTTACTACCGGTGAATCGGTCAACTATTCAGAGACTGTTCATAATAAATACTTCCACGTTTTCCCGACAATTAGTGCCCTTTATAAACTTGGTGAAAACAGTAATATATCTTTTCAATATTCGGCAAGAATAGAGAGACCTCCATATAAATATTTAGATCCTTTCAAGTGGTATATTACCAAGTATAGCTATTCTGTCGGGAACCCGCTATTACGCCCCTCTTTTATCAATAATTATGAATTGAACTATCTGTTCCGTGAATCCTTCAGTGCTCGTCTATATTATACAAGCCAAACAAATCAAATAGGCAAATTGGTTATTCTGGATAATGAAGATGTATTGAAACAGGCGGAAACAGCCAATAATTTTCTAGATGTAAAAAAATGGGGAATAAATATTTACACATACGTCTCTCCTTTTAAATGGTGTACGACCGTAATACAGTGTGATTTTTCTAAAGATTTGTATTATTCAAAAAAACAAGAGTTTAAGAATATTTCCGGATACCGTGGAGCCGTTGGTTTGAATAACTCATTTTCTATAAAAAAACAATTTATCATTGACTGTAATTTAACAGAGAACTTACCGGGATTATATAATTATCGGGAAATGAATAATGCGTTTCAGGCCGATATCGCGTTTAAGTATATGCACAAAAAAACCGGAATGGAAGTTAAGTTGGAATTTTCTGACATATTTAAGACAGCTGAACCGGAATATACATACAAGAGCGACGGTATAAAGCAAGTGTATAATAACTATTACGATACACGGTCTTTTCTCATTACAATATCATGGAATTTTGGCAATAAAGGAAGTCGAAAAAACATAGTAAGATCCTCAAATAACGAGGAGCAGAGTAGATTGTAAAAATTAATCGCTCTTTAGAACCAAATATTCAGGCGGCCGATGTGCTCTCCGCGTTCTCCGTCCTGGACTACAACAACGTCTTTGCCGGCCTTGTTTTTGTAGATGCGCTGCTGTTCTATGTAAGTGTGTGAGTGTCCGCCTATTATAAAGTCCACGCCCTCTGTGTGTTGGGCTATCATGTCGTCGCTCGGATTTTGTTCTGAACCGTTTGATATGCCGCAGTGCGAGAGTACAATTACAAGGTCACAATGTTCATCGTTTCTTAATAGAGCTGCCAGGTTGTTAATCACTTTGTATGGTTGTATGTAGCTCATATTGGTTAAGTTGGAAGGGCTTACAAGTCCGTTTAATTTTACGGAGATACCTATAACTCCAATCTTCTTGCCCGCCTTGCGCAAAATCACATAAGGTTTAACAACCTCATTAAGAGGGCTTTGGCTAAAGTCATAATTTGCGCACAGTACAGGGAAGTTTGCATTTTTGATTCTACGGGCAAGTTCTTCTTGTCCGTTATCATATTCATGATTGCCGATACACGCAACATCATACTTAAGAGCGTTCATAAGCTCTATCTCCACATTTCCCTTGTAAAGAGTGAAATAGGGTGTTCCTTGTGAAAAATCTCCCGCATCCATCAGCAGCACGTGCTTGTTTTCTTTGCGGACACTGTTAATAAAATTCTCTCTTCTTTCATATCCGCCGAGTCCTTTTGCAAGTCCTGCGTTCTCCGGCTCTATCTGACTGTGTGTGTCATTAGTATGCAGGATTACAAGGTCTTGCGCTGATGCAGGCTGCGCTAATGCAATCAAGAATGTAAGCGCAGTGACGCTTATAGCGACAGAAAATATTTTAAAAAACCTGTTCATTTTTTATCCTCCGTTATTTATTTTCCGTTACTATTCTCTGCTGTTTTTATCTTCCATTTTCTTGTTCTCTTCTGCTGTTTCTTTATTGCTCAAGAAAGGAGATTTGCTCTTAATGATCTGACCGCTTTTTGTCCGCCTGATTTTTGAACCTTTTAATGTGCAGCGGCCGTCCAGCCGGGCATCAATGTATTTGCCCTGTGCAGTCAGGTTTTTGATGTAGTCTATAATGCCGTCCATCATAAGGATGTTGGTGTATATTACACCGCCGTTGTTCTTTAAGGTTGTTACCTGGTCTCCTCCGTTAAGAAGAAAATCTATTGTGGCAACATTGTATACTCTGTTGGTATCAAGCGGTTCACCGTTAATCAGGAATTCATCTACATGATCGTCTGTGATTGCAAGTTTGGTGTGTCCCATGATTTGGACCTTGTGCATGGTTGCAAAAAGTTCTATGGTCTGTTTAACTTTTGTCCCCGGAAGTTTCTCAATTACAATGGAATTCTTAAACGGGAAGATAGACATTATGTCAAAGCTGGAGACATTGCCCTGCGGGATTGAGGTGCGGATGCCGCCAAAATTAAGCAGAGAAAAGTCTATTTTCATCCCTTTAAAAGAGCTGGTATCCAGGTAACTCTGCGCAATATTAAATATTGCGTCTGCCGCCCAGTTGCTCATCTCGCTCTCCGGATAATCTTTTACAAGCCCTCTTGGAGAATAACCTATTGTTGCGTTAAGTGCCTCAACATGAGGTTTGTATTTTGATATGATTTTCCCCGTTACATTTTCTTTTCCGGCAGGAGTATTCCATGTGGAATCAATAACAGTGACGCCCCATTGTTCTTTTAAATAATTGCTGCTGACGGCGCTCTTGCTGTTATAACCCCTGTACACTGCATTGTTACCGTCATTGTTTACTTGAGCGGTGATAACACCTGTCGGGAGACAAAAAGAGAGAATGAAAAGTAGCCAAAATATTTTGCTTTTTGTTATCATAACCTTTGAGATTATTTATTAATCTCTGAATTTCAACCATTTGCCTATTTCTTTCCAGCCGGCTTTTTTGCCGTATGAAAGTATGCCGATTCTGTATATTTTTCCCGACAGCCATGCCATTACAAGGAAGGTTGCGACCAGCAGAACTATTGATAAAATGTACTGCCATATAGGAACTCCTGCTGCAACGCCAATTCCGTAAGATACTCTGGCCATCATAACCATAGGGGAGGTGAATGGAATTATGGAGCCCCAGACGGCAATTGAACTGTTGGGTGCTTGGAATGCGCTCAGCATTATGAATAAACCTATGATTAAAGGAATTGTGATTGGCAACATAAGCTGCTGTGTATCAGCTTCATTGTCAACGCAAGAGCCGACCGCTGCAAACATGCTGGAGTACAATAAATATCCAAGGACAAAATAAATCAGGAATGAAATCAGGACTCCTCCGATGTGCATTCCGCCAAGCATTCCGAATATTGATGAAACACTCGGCATTGATTCTCCGGCCTGTGCAGCGGCCGCAGTTGCCTGTTGTACTGCAGATTGCGATTGTACTGCATTTGTGATGGTGTCGGCTCCGGCAACGCCCATTACGGCCGCAACAATAATTCCTGTAAGCAGTATCCATATGAAAAATTGAGTCAGAGCAACTAAAGCAACTCCGACTATTTTGCCAATCATCAACTGGACGGGTTTTACCGAGGAGACAATTACTTCTATGATTCTGTTATTTTTTTCCTCTATTACTCCGCGCATTACCATGCCTCCAAACATGAAAATAAACATATAGATAATAAAGCTGGCAATATAGCCGAGCGCCATATTTGCCTCAACGTGAGTTTCTTTGTCTTCTCCCTGCTCTCCAACCTGATATGTTTTTATTTTAACATCTGTTTGAAAATTGTCAATTACTTTATCCAGATTTGGAATGTTGTATGAGCGCAGCTTGTTGTCCTGAAGGGCTTTATCTATTTTATTCTCTATGTCCGATTGTGTGCTCATTCCTACCTGACCGGAAGAATACATTGATGCAGCCGCATTGTTCTCTTTGTCCAATGAATCAATTACCAGCAGTGCGCTGTATTTGCCGGAAGAAGCAATATTCTTTTTTAAATCTGGCAGCGCCGCAGGTTCTATTGCTGCAAACGTTGTGTTCTCTATGCTGTCCAAATAAGGCATCACAATACCGCTTTTATCTACAACGGCAATGTTCATATTATCTTTATGCTCTGCAGTGGAAATAGCTATCAATGTAGGGATTACAATCATTGCAGCAAACAGGAGCGGGGTAAGCAAAGTAAGTAAAATGAAAGATTTCTTTTTTACTCTGGAAGAGTACTCTCTTGAGATTATTATTCCGATTTTATTTTCTTTTCCCATGATTATTCCTCCTTATTTTTTGATGCGGTGCCTGCTGTGTTGCGTGCTGCTGCTGTTGCCGCGCTATTTTTCTGATACTCTGCAATTCCCTGTGATACGGCTCCTCCGCTCTCTTTCACAAGTTTTATGAATATGTCATTCATACGCGGCATTAGCGCCTGATATGAAACGATGTCAACTTTTGGAACTATCTCATTAAGTATGCTGCGGCTTGCGGTTCCCGGAACAACCTCCAGAATAGAATGCCTGCCGTCTTTCTCTTCTTTGGTGGAAAGAACAGAGAATAAAGAGGGTACACTGTCGAGAACCTGACCGGAATTATAAACAACTTCCACTCTGTTCTTGCCGTGTTCTTTGCGGATGGCCTCAACTTCCCCGGTGATTATAACTTTGGACTTGTTGATGAGAGCTATGTTATCACACAGTTCTTCAACTGATTCCATGTTGTGGGTGGAGAGAATGATTGTGGCGCCGTTATCTCTTAATTTTAAAATCTCGCGACGGATTAAATCTACATTTATAGGATCAAATCCGGAGAACGGCTCATCTAAAATAATAAGGTTTGGCTTGTGTACCACTGTGATAATGAACTGAATCTTCTGGGCCATTCCCTTGCTCAGCTCCTCCAGTTTTTTGTTCCACCATGGTTGAATTCCAAACTCCATGAACCATTTTTGCAACTCCCTTGTAGCATCCGAACGGCTCATTCCCTTAAGACGTGCAAGATAGATTGCCTGCTCTCCAATCTTCATCTTTTTATACAGTCCGCGTTCCTCAGGCAAGTAGCCTATGCGTTCAATGTCTGATAGTTGCATTGTCTTCCCTTTAAAGAGAAGTTCTCCGCTTGTTGGCAATGTAATGCGATTTATGATTCTGATAAGCGTGGTTTTTCCGGCACCATTAGGGCCGAGGAAGCCAAAGATTTTGCCTTCCGGGATATCCAGGTTAACAGATGTCAGCGCGTTAAAATTGCCAAACTTTTTGGTTATGTCTTTACACGTTATTAATCCCATAATTTGTTTGATTTGCATGCAAAGTTAAGAAAATCATTTTACCTCACATACGGCCTGAGCTTTTCTGCAACTTGCGCAGAGAGAATGCCGGTTTTCACCAGGTTATCTAATGTGCAGGCATCTGTGCCGCTCTGGGAGATAAACAGCACAATGCCCCTGGCTGCGTACGCGCCAATGTACGGATGGCGCTTTAGGAAATCTCTGTTTTTTTCCGCCATTTCCGTTATGGAAAATTTTTTTATTCCGGATGGATGGACAAATATTTGATCTTTGAACATATTGTATCTCTCTTCATCTATGCCCTCTATTTCCATGAGCTGTTCCGGCCGTGCAAAGCTTCCGAGTTTTTTTTTGTACGCCATGATTTTGCGCGCGTAGTAACTGCCTATTCCTCTAAGCTTTACTAATTCCGAGCTATCCGCTTCATTCAAATCCATGCAAACGGGTTCAATAATTTTTTTTGAATAATATTTCTCTTCCGAGATGTTATTTTCGGTTTCGTTTGAAAAATTTTGTTCTGCGGTTTTTTGCCCGCGCGCAGCGTGCGGATCTTTGCGGCAGCTGCGTATATCACTGATTGTACTGCTGTTTTGTGGCATGGCAACTGCAGACGGGCCGGCCGGCCGCGAATGCCGAATAGCTATGTAAGGGAATAGCTCTTTATATTTTGCCTCATCAACCACGTACATTTTTTTGAAGTCTTCTTTGCGGCGAAATACTCCGCCCTTCTCTCTGTAGTGGATTATGGTGAGGGCTTGTTTTTCCGAGAAGCCGAGCATGCATAGGCTGTCGAGAGAAATATTATTTGGATTGAATTTGAAGCGCTGCGGATTAACGTGAGCCGTGCTGCCGGGTGAATCGTTGCGCTGAAGTTTGCCGCCGCCGCCGGGAGAAAAGCCGCCGTATTTGTCCGCGTACTGCACGGCTTGTTCATTGCCGCCGCATTTGTGAAGCGCAAATGTAACTATTTGAAATATAAGTAGTAGAAAAATCAGCGCGATGACTCCGCGCGCTTTTGTTGCGGAAATTCTTTCATTCTTCTTCCCGCTCTTCCCTGTGTTGGTTCCTTGTCCCATATTCTTCCTCCTCATCTTTTACGCAATAATCTTTTTCACTCTTTACTTTCTCTGCTCCCTCCAGGACAACAACTATCTCTCCCTTGGGCTCATTATTTTTATACCATTCTGCAAGATTGGCTATGGTGTCTCTTTTGCACTCATAGTGGATTTTGGAAATTTCTCTGCATACAGCGGCATTTCTCTCTTTATCAATGAATTCACACATCTGCTCCAGCGTCTTCACAAGCCTGTAGGGCGACTCGTAAAAAATTATTGTGCGCGGTTCTGCGGCCATCTCCCTGAACTTGGTCTGCCTTCCCTTTTTGGGCGGAAGAAAACCCTCAAAGCAGAATCTGTCGCATGGAAAACCGGAAGCGGTTAATGCCGGAACAAAAGCGGTAGGGCCCGGAAGCGCCTCAACATTAATATCTTGCTCAATGCAACTTCTGACAAGTAAAAATCCCGGGTCTGAAATTCCCGGAGAGCCGGCATCGCTGATTAACGCAACTCTCTGGCCGTCAAGGATCTTTTCACATATACGGCCAACAGTCTTATGCTCATTGAATTTGTGATGGCTCTCCATGTGAGTGGTGATGCCGTACTTTTTCAGCAGCACGCTGCTGGTCCTTGTGTCCTCTGCAAGAATAAGGTCAACGCTCTTTAAAACGTTTATAGCTCTGAGAGTTATGTCTTCCAGATTGCCTATAGGGGTAGGCACCAGATAAAGTTTTCCTTTCCCTTCTTCCATTTACTCCTCTGTTTCAGCCTTTTTGATATCGTATTTTCTGCGGATGTGCATGTAAAATCTGTAGACAATATCGCTTGTTTCATCCCACTGCGGATACTCTTCTCTCAAGTGCCAAACAATCTTTTTGAAGTTCCCGATATTATCTATCTCCTGCATAACATTCTCAAACTCAATCTCTTTCCCGTTAAACAACTCATTGGTAAATTGCATTCTGTCATTAAGTCCCATGCTGCCGATCAGATCATCAACATAATCGGCCGGGTAATCAACCTCCCAGTCATACCAGTCCGGTTTGCCCTGCTTTTCTTTTGTCTCGACAGGTTTTTCCTCCTCTGCCGCTTCCTCCTCTGCACAAAATTCAGAATCTGTCGGGACCTCATTGATTTCCTCCTCTAAAGGTATTGGAATTTCTTCTTCCGGAATAGGAATTTCCTCTGCAGCTGAAGATATTTTATGCTCCGTGGCATTAATCTCACCGGCATGAGTGCCATTGTTCATTTTATCAAGCTTGTCCTCAATGTCATCCAGCCGTTTCTCAATCTCCTTAAGACGCTTTCCAAGTTCCTTTGAAAAACTTTGCATGCAATTGTTAACATTCTGTTTAACAATATCTTCCGTGGAATCATATTCATCCAGCACTTTCCCAAGTTCAGCCAGAAGTCCTTTTTTCTCTTCCATAATTTTAATACCTTTGTTAAACCTAATTTGGATATCACAAAATTAGTAAAATGTTTGAAGAAAGAACAAATATGGCGGGATGGATTGAGGTCATCTGCGGTTCTATGTTTTCCGGCAAGACAGAGGAGCTCATAAGGCGCTTAAAAAGAGCTAATTTTGCGCATCAGCGGGTGCAGATTTTCAAACCTGCCTTAGATGTACGATATTCAGATAAGGATGTTGTGTCTCATGATAGGAATTCTATTGAGTCCAATAATGTGGATTCTTCACAAAATATTTTATTGCTCGCGACAGATGTAGATGTAATTGGCATTGATGAAGTTCAATTTTTTGATGACGGAATAGTTGATGTCTGCAATCAGCTGGCCGATAGGGGAGTGCGTGTAATATGCGCCGGTCTGGATATGGATTATCTAGGTAAGCCTTTTGGTCCAATGCCTGCTTTGATGGCTGTTGCAGAGCATGTTACAAAAGTTCATGCAATCTGCGTCAAGTGCGGACAACCAGCCCGTCACTCCCACCGTATCTCCGGCGGAGACAAACTTGTAATGCTGGGAGAACAGGACAAATACGAACCCCTTTGCCGCCATTGCTTTAATGCTGCAATGACTGCAGAAAAAAAATCTAAATAAATTTTACTTGTTGATATACCTGAATGAGAAGCAGGCTGTTATAAAATAGACGATGGCCTGCGTCCACAGGGCTACGAATTCCGGAAGTATCTGGCCGAATTCGGCTCCGAACGTATTGAGTTTCAGGTACCCCTGAACGCCAAATGTTGCCGGGAACAGGTATGAGAATGCTTTCCAGAACACCGGAAAGTTACTCCTTGGCCATGTGACACCGCTCAAGAATAGCAGTATAACACTGAAAAACAGGAACATAACCATGCCGGTCTCTCTGTTTTTGATAAAAACGGAGCATGTAAGCGAGAAAAATATTACTGCAAGCAGGAATGGCAGCAGCAGCCTGTAGATATCCCATGGACTTGCAAGATGCGGTAAGCCAAACCATCTGGGTATCAGTACTGTAATGTAGGCGGAAAAGATAGCGTATATTAAAAAGTAGGCCAGACCTTTTCCAAAAATGACCCTGTATATCCTTTTTTTATCTATCTGATTTTCAAATAATTTGTGATTTTTATTCTCTTCTCTGACTGTGCCGGCAAGCATTCCTATTCCCAGGAAAAGCAGCTGGTGAATAATTAAAATCATAACACCCGGCACAAAGAAACTTGCAAATCCGTTACCGGGATTAAACAGGAATTGAGCCTCATACGGAGCAGGGTCTGCACTTTGGAGGGCGAGCTGTTGTGTTTGTCCCGCCGCTTCATACCGATGTATTTCTATGTCTTTATTCTCCTGCAGCATTGTGAAGTTTATTGCAAAAGCCACACTTTTGTAGACAAAGAAGCTGGTCATATTCACATATACGGAGACGGTTGCCTGCTCCTGTCCGTCCAGGACGGTTTTTTCAAAATCTTTTGGAAGTACAATAATCGCATGAACTTTTCTGCGCCCCATTAAATACTCAGCCTCGTTCATATTTATGCAACGCCTTAGCTGTACCTCTTTTGTGGCATCCAGTTCTCTGGAAAATTTTCTGCTGTAGGCGGAGGCATCATTATCTATTATCGCGACAGGGATCTCACTTACGGACTCTTGATAATATACAAAACTGTAAAGTAGAGGATAACCCAGTCCTGCAATAAATAATATCAGCATTACACCGCTATCCGTAAAAATCCTGATCACTTCATTCCAAAAAATGGTGGTCATTTGTCTAACGGCATTCTGCAAATATTGTCTTCTGAACTCTTTCATCTCCAATCTATTTAAGCGGGTAGTTCTGGAATATTAAAGCTCTCTTAAGCCTTTTTAGTATTGTAAACGGAAGCAGGCAAAATATCAGCAAACCAACGTAGTTAAGCCATATGGCATTGAAACCGGCTGCAAATATTCCTTCCTTCACATATATCAGGAAGAACTGTCTTAAAGGGAACATAACCGCCCATCCCTGAATTACTCCAAGCATGTATTCAACAGGGAATGACATTCCGGCAAGCGACAGAGAGAGAATACCGTACAGTGCCGCAAAACTTAGCCCGTCTCTTAGGACCGGGAAAAGACCTATCATAAATATTCCAACTGCCTGTGCTGCAAATACCAACAGCGTTATGGTTAAGAACATGACCCACATATGCGTGGCTATCGGGTATCCCATTATTCTGCACGCCAGCAACTCAAAGGCAATTCCCATCAGCACGAATATGAAGGTGTAGGGCAGCAGCTTTCCTGTGAGAGCATTGAAGATTGAGCCATGGCTTTCCGACATCCAATCCCGGCTTGTCTTCATTTTTAGTTCATAACCAATGGAGAAAACAGTCATCAGCAATACGCAAAGTTGCAGAAGTCCGGGCCATAGAATTGTAGTCAAATATATACCGTAATTTGTCCATGGATTTTTAATCAGGTGAAAATCTGTTTTTATAGGCTGCAGGCGGGCCATCATGCCGGACTCGGGATAACCTTTTGCTTTTAGTATTTCTCTGCGCACTCCTACGTCAAGAACGGTGCCTATGTAGATGAAATTTTTATATGTAAGATTTCCCGGCACCATAAGGCCTTGCTCACAATAGATTCCCACCTTTGGTCTGCGTCCCTCAAGAATATCTCTGTACGCTCCGTTTGGTATATCTATAAAACCGTAAATATCACCAACTTGTAGTGCCTTTCTGGCTGCCTGATATTCCGAGTAGGTCTTCACAACCCGGACCCCCTGTTCTGCATCCAAATTTCTTCTCACCATTCTGGAGAAAGAAGAATTATCTCTGTCAACAATTCCGATGGGCAACTCATTTGGTAAACCTTCATCAAATAAAGAAAAGAAAAAGATGGCGCAGAAGGATAGAATCAGCACGGTACCAAATAGATAGATTGGGCGGCTAAACATTTGCTTCCACTCTCTGTGCAGGACTTCCTTAATGCTTTTGAACATTCGGAGCCAGCCAAATAACCATTCGTTTACTCTATTCTCTAACAATGTGTTATGATGATTAATTTTCTAAACTTTTTAGAATTCCTTACTGCAAACTTCTTTTGCCGAGGTGAATAAATATTACTTAAGAACCGCTGTAATTATTGTGCTCATTCCGGCTCTCAAACCCTTAATTTTTTCTGTGGGGCGTGCGCGGACCTCAAAAGTTTTTGCATCAAAATTGCCTGAAACTTTAGTCGCCTTCCAAGTTGCATAAGATGCCATCTCATTTATGAAATAAACCTTGGCGGTAAATACCTTATCTTCTCCTAATGCGGGTATTTTCAACTTGATAGTCTTGCCAATGTCCATTCCCTGCAGCAAATCTTCCCTCACGTTAAACGTAAACCAAACATCATTCATGTCTATGATGCTCATGATAGGTGCTCCTTGTCCAACAAGCTCTCCAACCTTTGGATATACCTCCGTAATTTCTCCTCCTGCGGGCGCCGTAAGATTAATTTCATCCAGGTAAGTTTTAACTTCTGTAACATTACTGTTTGCGACTTCTACTTGCGCCATGGCCATTACTCTATCCTCTTTCTGCGCTCCGTGAATAGCCATATCATACTGACTTTTAGCCGCTTTCTCAGTTGCAAGCGCCGCATCATACTGTGCTTTTACTTCATCTCTTTTCTGTGCGGAGACAACTTCCTGATTATACAGATTTTGTATTCTGGTATAAGATTTAAGGGCAATATCTGAACCCACTCTTGCTTTTTGCCACATTTCATAAGCGCCCTGGACAAGTTCACTTCTTGCACTTTGATTTGCCTTACGGTTTTGCGCATTTGCCGCCATGCTTCCGGCATTAGCCTGTTTAACTTTTGCCTGAACTTCCGGGCTGTCAATTAATACAACAAGCTGGCCTTTGGAAACAGTATCTCCTTCGTCTGCAAGTAGTTGTGCAATTCTACCCGGAACCTTGCTGGATATTCTATACTCACGCGCCTCAACTTCTCCCTGAAGGATAATCTTTTGCGGTTTGGATGTCAGCCATCCAATTAATCCAAGAACAACTATAACAAGTATCAGCGCTCCAAGTCCTACAAGCAAACTGATTGTACTCTGTTGTAATTTTTTCATAACAATATATTTTAACTCTTATTTTCTGCTTGTTTTTTCCGTTGCCGGCTTATCTGTTGTTTTCACTTGCAGATTTAACGGTTTTTTCCGCAGGCTCCTTAATCATCTTAACCGGGCCCTCTTTGATGACGCCGTCATCTTTTGCCCTCTGTCCCTCTTTAATATTTGTTATCCCGACAGTTTTTCTTAAGTAAAGCTCTGTCATTCTTGCATTTATGCCTGCATCAATTTTATCCGACTGAGCGGATACCCATGCCGTCTGAGCACCAAGCAAATCCGTTACGCTTATAAGTCCTTCTTTATAGGAGATGTTGGCAAGCTTAAGATTTTCCTCCGCCGCACTTATATTGCTCAGAGCGGACTCCAGTTTTTTGTTTGCTTCTCTCACATTAAAGTTTGCTTGCGTAACCTGCAGGTTAATAAGCTCTTTTGCCTGGTCAATTCTGTAATTTGCAATATTGAATTCATGCTTTGCCGCGCGCAATGTATAAGTCCTGTCCCCGAAATGGAAAATAGGAACGGTTACTGCAACCCCGGCTGTAAACATTCCACCAAACTTTGTTTCATACCCGTTGTATGAATTTGGATTTGTTGTGATATAATTTCCCGTTGCTACAATATTTGGCATAAAACGGCTGCGTGCAATATTAACATTGCTTTTGGAAATTTTTATAATTTCCTCTAACTGTCTTATTTCAAATCTGTTGTCTATTGCCTGATTAACATCGTATCCTGCCTCCAGCTCTTTTGCATTTTTTGGAGAAACGTCCTCATCTGCAAGCCCGAAGTTTCCGTTCAAATCCAGACCGCACACGCGGAACAGGGACATCTTTGAGAGTTCAACGCCATCAGTTGCGCGGGTAAGCGCCAGATTGGCTTCATTTAGTTTTACCCTAACATTAAGCAAGTCTCCTTTGGTTGCAACTCCCTGGTCTTTAGCTGCCTGTACATCTTTGCAAAGTTTTTCCAGAAGATCTACATATTTTTGGGCAAGTTTCTTTTTGTTAATAAGAGAAACCGTTGTCCAGTATGATTGATCAACTTCCAAAACAAGATTTTCCTCCTCATTGTTGTTGGCAAGTTTTGCTATCTCCTCGTTGCTCTTGGAAATGTTGTAAAGCTCTCTCACTTTATTTCCCAAAAAAATCGGCTGCGTAAAGCCTATGCCTCCTACAAATACATTCTGAATATCATATGTAAGGGAACTCTTTGGAAGCAACGCATATTGTTTCCATTGTATTTTTTCCGGATTAGTGTATGGATTAAAGGCGTTTCCGTTTGCGTCAACCGGCATTGTAACTCCGTTCACGACAGTCCAGGAGTTGCTTATCTGATCAGCAGTGAAACCAAAACTTCCATTGGCCAGTTTGGTTCCAACCGGAAGCATTGCATCCGAGGAAATCAGAGATAAGTCTTTCTGATTCCATGTATATGCTCCAACTGCTTGGAAACTGGGAAGAAACTGCGTGAATGCAGCCTGTCTTAAATTCTCAGCCAGCCGGATTCTTTCTTGAGAAATTTTTACAGTCTTGCTGTTTTGGAGTGCAAACGTCTCATACTCCTCAAGGGAATAAGTTTGTGCAAATGAACTTATTGCACAAATGATGCAAACTGCTGTCAACAAAATTCTCTTCATCACTCTCATTTATATTTCTATTTCTTTTTTCAATCTGTCCCCCAATCTGTCCCTCAATCTTTCCCTTAATCTGACCCTCAATCTGTCCCTCAATCTTTCCCTTAATCTGACATTTAATCTATTTCACTATTGCTCTTCAATCAGCTTTGGTTCAACATCTCCGCAGTCAAAATGTCCGGGGTGGCATCCCTCCATGTTCATTGCTTTGTAGTGTGCGCGGATTTTCTTTAAATCTTCCTGTGTATTTTCCGTTGGAATAAATCTTATTCCTCTTCCTATCTGTTTTGTTTTCCAATTAAAATAGCCAAGATAAATAGGTATATTACAAGCTCTTGCAATTGTGTGAAAGCCTGTCTTCCACTTTGCCGTTTTCTTTCTTGTTCCCTCAGGCGCTATTGCAAGATGCATTTTATCAGCTTTTTGCATGGTTTCTATAATTTGCTTGGCTGTAATTGCACCGTGACTTCTGTCCACGGGGACGGCTCCCATTCCTTTCAAAATTCGGCCCAAAGGCCAGAAAAAAAATTCTTTTTTTATCATAATATTGGCTGTTCCACCTACAGATGTATAGAAGAACCAAGATATTATGAAGTCTTTGATAGAGGTGTGAGGCACTCCAAGAATAATGCACTTTGGTTCCGGCACCTCTCCATCCATGACTTTCCAGCCAAGGAGTTTTATCATAAATTTTGCAAAAAGTTGTTTTCCGCTCATATCACTCTAACGTTTGCGCTCATATCACTCTTCTGTTTCCGTGCCGGTGTTTATAATGTCTTCCATTATAACGTCTTCCCTAAGATTGTCCTTAATAAAGTTTTGTCTGTCGGGAGTATTATTGCCCATATAAAATTCCAGCATTTCATGCACTGAATCATCTTTATTCAGACGCACTCTGTCCAGACGCATTCCTTCACCGATAAAGTCTTTGAATTCATTGGCTGATATTTCTCCAAGTCCTTTGAAACGAGTGACTTCCGGGCCTTTTCCAAGTTTGACGACTGCATCTTGTTTCTCTGCCTCCGAGTAGCAGTAGCGGGTATCCATTGCTCCGTCTTTCTTTCTTTTTCTTACTCTGAACAACGGAGTCTGCAGGATATAAACGTGTCCGCGTCTGACCAGTTCCGGATAGAAAAGAAGGAAAAATGTCAGCAAAAGCATTCTGATATGCATTCCGTCAACATCCGCATCTGTTGCAATTACAACTTTGTTATAGCGCAGATTGTCAATGTCTTCTTCAATACCAAGAGCCGCTTGAAGCAAATTAAGTTCTGCATTTTTCTTATCGTAGATAACTTTTTTTGAGTTGCCAAAGGTGTTTTTTGGTTTACCTCTCAAGCTGAAAACCGCTTGCGTCTTAGTGTCTCTGGTCTTTGTGATTGTACCGCTTGCAGAATTTCCCTCTGTGATAAAAATAGTAGTCTCTTCTGCTCTTTCATTGTTGTCTCCGTAATGGACGCTGCAATCCTTAAGTTTCTCATTATTAAGACTTGTCTTCTTTGAGCGCCTTGCTTTTTGAAAACTGGCAAGTTCTTTTCTTTCTTTCTCGCTGGCAAGAATTTTCTTAAGCAGCGGGTCTGCTGTCAGAGGATTTTTATGCAAATAATTGTCCAGGTCAAAAGCAAGGAAGTTCATTATGAAATCTCTAACCGGAATGCCACCGTTTGCCACTGTATCAGTGAGCTTTGAGTTAAGCATGGTCTTTGTCTGATTTGCAAAATCGGGGTTGCCCACCCTTATTGATATTGCTGCAACCATTCCTTCTCTTACATCTTTTGGATCAAAATCTTTTTTGAAAAACTCTTTGATGGTTTTTCCTACGCCCTCTCTAAATGCGGAAAGATGCGTGCCTCCGTTAAAAGTATTCTGCCCGTTTACAAATGAATAAATATTTTCTCCGGTCTCCGTGCAGTGTGTGATGACAACTTCTATGTCCTTGCCTGTCAAATGGATAGGGGCATAAAGCGGCGTCTCGGACAGATTGTCGTTTATCAAATCCAGCAGTCCGTTTTCAGATTTGTATTTATTGCCGTTGAAATTAATTGTAAGACCTATATTCAAATAAACATAGTTCTTAAGCATGGTGTCAATAAATTCCAGATTGTAGTTATATCCCTCATATAGAGCATCGTCTGCGGTATATCTTACAAAGGTTCCGTCCTTTTCATCTTTTGCTTTCTCTTTGCCTTTGCGGATTAAGACGCCCTTTTCAAAGTATGCGTAATAACTGTCGCCGTCAATGAAAGATTGTACGTAAAATTGTGTAGATGTGGCATTTACGGCTTTTGTTCCGACACCGTTAAGACCAACCGATTTACCGTAAGCCAGAGAGCCGTCCTTGCCAAATTTGCTGCCTGTGTTCATCTTTCCCACTGCGTCCAAAAGTTTGCCAAAAGGGATTCCTCTTCCGTAATCCCTGACGCTCACCTCTTTAGTCTCTTCATTCAAAGTAATGTCAACGGTCTTGCCCCACCCTTCATGGAACTCATCCACCGCATTATCTACAATCTCTTTAAACAGCACGTAGATACCGTCATCCTGTTCACTGCCGTTGCCAAGCTTTCCCAAATACATACCCGGTCTTCTCCGGATGTGTTCATACCAATCCAGGGTTTCAAAATCATTCTCACTGTATCCCTTATTCATCTATTTATTATATTTTTACTCCCGACAGTTAATCCTGTCGGGAACTAACTTTACAAAATTACTAAAATTAGAGGAAAAGCCTAAAATATAACTTCTGCAGTGTGCCAAACACCCAATAATTGTGAAAAATTGGCCAAAACATGTATGTGAAATCACTTGATATATTTCTTGGCAAGAAGTACCTCCGCCACCTGTACGGCATTAGTTGCAGCTCCTTTGCGCAAGTTGTCCGATACGCACCAAAGATTAATTCCGCTTTTGACCGTTGGGTCCAGGCGGACTCTTCCCACAAAAACTTCATCTCTGTCTTTGGCGTAAATTGGCATGGGGTAGGCAAGCTGCTCAAGGTATTTTTTTCCCGCCGCGGTTTTTGAACTTGTGTTGAAATATTTTGGAAGCTTTGCTCCAATAGCTTTGTTCTGCTGTCCGTAGGGATTTTTTTTGCTGCATCCTTTTGGAAGAGTGTTGTCCTGCAAGATCACTCCTTTAGTTTTTCTAAGTGTTTTATAGACGTCCTTAAGAGTTACCGGCCTTGCAAATTCCAGATTTACAGATTCTCCGTGACCTCCTATTACGGGAACTCTCACCGTGGTGGGGGAGATCTTAATGTTATTGTCCCTCATTATTTTATGAGTCTCATCAACCATTTTCATCTCCTCTTTTGTATAGCCGGAAGGGAGAAATTTGTCTATATGAGGAAGAAGGTTGAGGTCTATTTGATAAGGATAAGCAGTAGTGGTTTTTCTCCCCTCTGTGCCGCGCGGAATATAGTAGCAGCTTGAGCTGCAATCAGATGACTTTGTTCTGACGCCGCTGCAGGCACTATTGCCGATTTGATCACTCCTCTCTGCATCCAGCTCATCTACGGCCTTTTTGCCGGTCCCCGTGATACACTGATAAGTGGAAACCACAATTCTTTTGATTTTATAGTTTTTGTGCAAGTCTGAAATTGCAACCAGCATTTGAATTGTGGAGCAGTTGGGGTTTGCTATAATGTAATCACTCTTCTTGATTACATCTGCGTTGATTTCCGGAATTACAAGCCGCTTTTTTTTGTCCATTCTCCAATAGGAGGAATTGTCTATTACATAACACTTTACAGCCGCAAATTTTGGAGCCCATTCTTTGGATACATCTGCTCCTGCGGAGAAAATGGCTACGGCCGGCTGCATGGAAACGGCTGTAGCAGGGGAGACAATGCTCCACTCTTTTTTGTTAAACTTTACCTTTTTTCCTACAGATTTTTCACTAGCTACCGGAATCAGTTCCGTGACGGGAAATCTTCTCTCTTCCAGAACTTTTATCATGTTTCTGCCAACCAGTCCGGTTGCTCCTACAACTGCTACTTTCATTTTATGATATTTTATTTTCTAGTTTATTATTGAATGATTTTAAATGGACAGGATATCATTGAACAATCCGGAGGCAGTCTGTCTTGCTCCGGCGCCTGCTCCGCGTATCATAATACCTTGCGGATAAAATTCTGTGGTTAAGATGATTGCGTTATCACTGCCCTCCACGCCGTAGAACGGATGTTTTGCATCCACCGCCTCTATTCCGATAAAAATTTTAGGATCCAGTTTTGCAATAAATCTTAATTTTTTCTCCGCCTTTGTCGCCTCTTCATAAAGTTTCTTTAAGCGGGGTTCATATTTTCCCTCAAAGAAAGGCTTATAGTTTAAATCATTGATATCCAGTTTGAATCCTGCCTCTCTGCTTAAAATCAAAAATTTTCTGAGTACATCCGTTCCGCTTAAATCTGTTCTAGGGTCGGGTTCCGTGTAACCAAGTTTTCTCGCCTTCTCCACCAGCGCTGAAAAATCTTTTCCACTGTAATTGCTTAATAAATAATTTAGAGTTCCCGACAGTATCCCTTCTATCTTCCTTATTTTATCCCCGCTGTTAACAATCTGTTTTACAGTGCTTATAACGGGCAGTGCGGCTCCAACGGTTGTTTCATATTTATACTTTGTCCCCTCGGTTCTTGCAACATCAAATAGCTCTTTATATGAATCATAAGAGAGTGAATTTGCAATTTTGTTGCAGGTTGCTACTGCAATTTTGTGATGGAACAAATCCACGTATGTACCTGCAATTGATTTACTTGAGGTGCAGTCCACAAATATGGAATTACTTAGATTCAGATCGCATATTTTTTCCATATAGTTGCTGCCTGAATTTTTCTCTCCGGCTGCAAGAATTTTTTTGATATCGTCTTTTGACAGTTCCCGTGTGTTGTCATTTTCCTTTTTTCCTGCAGTGATTTTTACCCCGTCGCGAGCCGTAATATAATTTTTACTGTCTGATAATCCGCAGATAACCAAATCTTTGCCTAGCTGATCGGATATGAAGTCATGCTGTCTGGTTATCATATCTATCAGTGCCGAACCAACTGTTCCGCACCCTGCAAAGAACAAATTAATTCTTCTCCCTTTTCCGCTGAAAAATTCTTTATGGATGGCGCGGATTGCAGCTTTAACATCTTCCGTATGAAGAACCGTGGAAACATTTTTTTCTGATGAACCCTGTGCAATTGCGCGGATGTTTATTCCTTCACGGCCTAATGCGTCAAACATTCTGCCGCTTGCACCGCTCTGATTTTTAAGGTCGTCCCCGACCAGTGATATAATAGAGAAACCTTTCTCAACTTTTAGCGGATCTACTTTTCCAAGAGAGATTTCATAGGCAAATAATTCATCCGCCGCCTTCTTTGCTTTTGCTGCGTCAGACTCAGGTATTGCAATGCACATTGTGTGAACCGATGATGCCTGAGTAATGAGAATTATGTTGATATTGTTTTGAGAAAGTACATCAAACAATCTGCTGGAGTAGCCGGGTACGCCAACCATTCCGCTTCCCTCCATGCTCAGCAGAGCAATTTTGTCAGAGCTGGAAATGCCTCTGATTTTTCCAATCCCCTCCGGCGGATTTTTTTCTATTACAGTGCCGCCGTCTTCCGGGTCAAAAGTGTTTTTTACATATATGGGAATGCCCTGTTTAACAACAGGTTGTATGGTAGGGGGGTATACGACTTTTGCCCCAAAATGTGAGAGCTCCAATGCCTCTTTATATGATATGTTTCTTATAGGTTTGGCCTCCGGTACAATGCGTGGATCCGCCGTCATCATGCCGTTTACATCTGTCCAGATCTCCAGAACTCTCGCCTGTGTTCCAACGGCTAAAATAGAGGCTGTGTAATCGGAACCGCCTCTCCCCAATGTTGTAGTTCTCCCCTGGTCATCCGATGCAATAAAGCCGGGAAGGATATACAAATTATTTTGTGCGGAATTGAAATATTTTTCAATGTTATTTGCAGTCTCTTCTTTTTTGATAACATTAACCCCGGCTGATATCTCAGTCTTGATAAGGCTGCGGGAATCTTTCCATACGTGGCTTATGTTCAGGGATTTAAGCTTGGAGCTGATAATTTTGGTTGAGAGCATCTCTCCAAAACTCATTATATGGTCCAGACTGAGCGGGCTAAGTTCTTTTAGCAAATAGACGCCGTTGCAAATTTCTCTGAGTTTTCCAAATAACTCTTTGCACTCGCTCTTTATCGGAGCGGAGTCCTCCTCCGGAACAAGTTCTTTTATCAGTTCAATATGTCTTTGGTATAATGCTTCAATCTGCAGGATATAAGAATCATCCTGCAGTTGTGCCCTCTTTCCTATTTGAATCAGCGCATCTGTTGCCCCGCTAATTGCCGATGCAACCACTGCGGTTTTATCTCTCTTGATTTTCTTTTTTACAATGGCAATCACTCTGTTTATGTTTTCTGCATTTGCAACGGAGCTGCCACCGAATTTAAGTACCTGCATAAAAAATATTTTTAAATGTTTTCCCGACAGCTTCTTGTATTTGTTTGTATTCCAATAAGAAACCGTCGTGACCAAAATCTGATTTTATCTTAATAAATTTACCGTGCCTGTTATTTGTGTTTTTGATTTTTTTGCCGCGGCAGCCGGTATGTTCTGCAATAAATTTTTGTTCACTCCACGGAAATAAAATATCGCTGTCAATGCCAATGCACAAAACTTTTGCTTTAATTTTTGCCAAAGCCTTTTCCACGCCTCCGCGTCCGCGGCCGACATTATGACTGTCAAAAAGATTGACCATTTCAAGATAAGAATACGCATTGAATCTTTTCTCTAATTTTTCTCCCTGATGGCGCTGGTATGACGATGCCCTGTGTTCCCAAACGGAATCGGAATCTGCGTCCTGCTGCGTTGAATTGTATCCCTTGCAGCTTCTGTAAGAGATAAGCGCGACTGTGCGTGCGGCTCCCATTCCCTTGAGACCGCCTTTTATACTCTCTTCATTTGCAAATGATTCGTCCGCATACAGTATCATTCTTTGGCTCTCATTAAATGCCGTCTCCCAAGGTGTAACGCGCGCACCGGTTGCAATGAACACTGCATTTTTGATTACATCGGGATACATGATGCTCCACTCTATGGCCTGATATCCTCCAACCGAGCCGCCAATAATTAAGTCTATGTTTTTGATTCCAAGGTGATTGCGCAATAACTCCAAAAAATTAACTTCATCCCTTACCGTAACCTTTGGAAAACCAAGCAGATATGGCTTACCCGTTTTGGGGTTTACGGAGGCGGGACCGGTGGAGCCGTAGCAGCTTCCGAGCAAATTTGCGCAGACAATAGTGTACTTGCGCGGGTCAAAAAACTTTCCCTTTCCAACCAGAGTATTCCACCATTCGGACGGGTCTGAATTTGCTGTAAGCGCGTGAGTTATCCAAATGACTTTGCTCTCCTTGGGGAAATCTTTTGATATATGGTAACATATCTCCAGTTCCGGCAGGGATTCTCCGCTCTCCAGCTTAAAAGATTTGTTGTATTTAAGGACTCTTTTCTCCATCTTTCTATTGCTGATCTTTATAACTAGATGATTTGAAGTGCATTGTCAAAGTCTGCAATAATGTCCTCTATGTTCTCTATTCCTATGCAAAGACGCAAAGTGCCTCCCGTGATCCCGACTTTATTAAGCTCCTCTTCCGACAGTTCCGAGTGAGTAGAAGTTGCCGGATGTGTAACCAATGATTTATTGTCACCCAGATTTGCCAGCAGCGTGAAAAGTTTAAAGCGTTCTACGACTTTGGCCGTTTGCTCTTTAGAGGCTTTAAGGTCTACAAATATAATTCCTCCAAATCCGCGGCTTAAATATTTTACCGCATTTTTGTGAGAAGGGTGACTTTCCAATCCGGGATAACAAACTTTTGCAACTTTTGGATTTTTCTCCAGCCAATGTGCAAGAGCCAGTGCGTTATCGCATACTCTTTGAACTCTTAAAGATAAAGTTTCAACGCCGGTCAAAAGCATGAATGCATTAAACGGTGACAGACAGCCTCCAAAATTTGTAAGTCCCTCAAACATAAGCTGTGCGCTAAACGCGGACTTACCGTATCTATCCAAATAACTCTTGCCTCCCAGAATAGGCTGCGGCTCAGTGAACTTTGGAAATTTTCCGCAATGCCAGTCAAAATTTCCTCCGTTTACTACGACCCCTCCAATTGTATTTCCATGACCGCATATCCACTTTGTTGCAGAATGCGTTACAATGTTTGCTCCTTTTTCTATTGGCCGGCACAAATATCCTCCGCATCCTACCGTGTTATCTGCAATTAGCGGAATATGGTGGCTGGCAGCCACTTGCGCAAGCATGTCAAAATCCGGAACAGATAAGTTTGAATTTGCTATTGTCTCAACATATATTCCTCTTGTCCTCTCATCAATAAGAGATTCAACCTCACTGCGCTCTTCACATGAGCAAAACTTAACATTAACTCCAAATTGCGGAAGAGTATTTTTAAATTGTCCGTACGTCCCGCCGTAAAGTGAAATGGAACTAATCAGGTTATCTCCTGCCTTGCAAAGTGCCTGCATTACAAGCCATTGCGCTGCTATGCCTGATGCCGCTCCAACGGCGTCAAGGCCGTTTTCCAGAGCCGCAATTCTTTTTGTAAAGACATCAATCGTTGGATTGACAATCCTTGTGTAGGTAAAACCGTCCTCTTCATGGGCAAAAATCTTTCTGCCTTCCTCTACATTTTTAAGAGCAAATGAAGCACTTTGATAAATAGGTGTTGCGCTTGCTCCTGTTGTGGGATCCGGAACGTTGCCGGCATGTACCTGTAAAGTTTCAAACTTATAAATTGACATATCTTTTTTTTAAAAATTTTTCTGTCGCGACAGATATTATTTTTTTTACTTGTTGAATTTAAGCGCGTGAAAAAAATGTGGCGCTTTTGTAAATAAAAAGACCCGTACCTTCTTTGGTACAGGCCCTTATGAATTTAATAAGGGTTACTTTAAAGCATCTTAACGATGCATTCGCATGGACATAAGAGAAACGCGCTGAGTCCCTGCCGTCTGATTGGCAAGATAATAAAGATTGAATATTTGCGCTTTAATGTTCATGCTTTGCTTTCAATTTGCAACCGCAAAGGTATATAATCCGGTCACAACTGCAAAATTAATCTTTGATTTTAGCCAGAGCCTCTTTTAAAAGACGCTGTGCGGTCTGCTTGTCATTATAGATGCAAGATCCTGTTACACAACCACCTTCACATGCCATTACTTCTATGAAAGGAGACGGTGCCTTGCCTGTTTTTCCGTAGATTTTTAGCATGCTTACATTTTTCTTGTCCAGGTTGGTAACCTGCATTGCATTTAGCTGCTCATCTTTAAGTATGTATTTTACGGCACCGATAACTCCGCCGGCCTGGGCAAAACCGTGGGCTGCTTTGTAAGAACTTACGGCAGGTTTAAACGGAGTCACTTTTTCCAAGTCAATCCCAAGTCCTGTGAACACTGAGCCAAGTTCTTCAAACGTAATAGCAAAAGCAATATTAGGGTCATCCCTTGTTTCTTTCTTTTTTGCAAGGCATGGACCAATAAAAACTATTTGCGCGTTAGGATATTTTTTGTTTGCAATCAATGCGGTGTAGTACATTGGAGAACCGGCAGTTGAAAGGTGCGGCAGCATTTCCGGAATATGTTTTTTTGCAAGCTCTACCCATGCGGGGCAGCAACTTGTTGTCATAAACGGAGCCTTGTTGGCTATTTTTCTTTTTAATTCTTCAGCTTCCGTGGATGTAGTCCTCATAGCACCTTCCGCAACCTCTATAACATCCTTAAATCCAAGTGATTTAATGGCTCCGTAGACATTTTCCGGCGAAGTGCTGAATTGTGAAAGAATAGAAGGCGCCACAATTGCAACCATCTCCTGTTTGTTCCTTAATCTTTGCAAAACATCAAAAATCTGGGAGACCTCAAATATGGCTCCAAAAGGACATGCGTTAATGCATTTTCCACAATATATGCACTTGCTTTCATCTATATGTTCAATACCGTTCTCATCTTTGCTTATGGCTTTTACCGGACACGATTCTTCACAAGGTACGGGTATATAGACAATTGCATGATACGGACAACTTTGAAAACATTTTCCGCAACTTATGCAGTTTTCATGATCAATCTCTGCCTGACCCATCTTGTTGAAGTTGATGGCGTGTTTTGGACAGTTCATATAGCACATCCTTGCAACGCATCCGCGGCAAAGATTTGTAATCTCATAATTAACTTGAACGCAAGATGAACAAGCCTCATCAACAACACATACCAAATTTTCCTTGGAAGTGTCCTTTCTTTCCAATGCCTTTTTTGCGTACCAGGAAAGAGGGGTCAATTCATCCGTCTCATCATTCATGTCAAACCCCATTAAAGGAAAACTTTTGTATTTCCAGACTGCCCTTTCTTTATGAATACAGCATCTGCCGCGCACTTTTTCCCCCTTTGGACTGAGTTGGATAGGAAGACGGTCAATTTCCTCAACAAGTTTTCCCCTGTTCCACATTTCCACCAGTTTTGCCAAAAGCTCCTGACGGACTATCATAACGTTATTAGTAAATGCCATGCCGCAAATATACTTAATTGCATTTTTTTCTCAAAAAATCGTAACTTCGTTGTAGCTAAATACGGCTGTAGTTGCGATTTAATTAAATTTGAGGAACTTAAACTGATAAAACGTGCGTCGTTCCACTATTGTATATCTTCTTATCACATTTATTCTTTTTGTTGCGGTTGATGATTCCCGGGGCGCTTTGCAAAGTAGTAGTGCCGGGAGTAAGACGGTATTTAATACGGGTTTCATAAAGGACACCTCTGCCCGTTTTATAAATATAACATCTTCCGACGGTCTGAGTTCTAATAACGTACATGCAATATTGCAGGACAGATACGGTTTCATGTGGTTTGCAACAGATAACGGTTTGAACCGGTATGACGGCGTGCGCTTTAAAATTTTCAAACGGGTCTCGACGGATTCATCTTCCGTTTCCGATAATTTTATAACATCTTTAGCTGAGGATATCTATGGCAATCTATGGGTAGGGACCAAAAACGGACTCAATGAACTTATAAGGGGTAAAGTCCGTCCTGTTTCCGGAGGAACTTCTTTTTTAAGGCACATGTCGGAGACACACGGAAATTATGTAAGAGCCCTTTACGCAGATAAAAAAGGTTTTCTTTGGGTAGCATATTTTGACGGAATTTTAGAGAGAATAAACATCAAAAACGGTGTCTCAAAGAGAGTTACTTATCAGATAGGTAATGTTGAGGGTGAATATTATTACCAACAAATATTTGAAGATTCCAAGGGCCGTATTTGGCTTGGAGGCAGGATGATATTGAGTCAGGTAATGACGGACAGGAATAGCATGAATTTATCATTGTTGCCCTCAAGTCGCACTTTAGGAAATTACGCACAGAAAGCGGACGGGAATCTATACGCCTACGACGATTTTGAAAGTGTGCTTACTGTTTGCAGAAGTAACGGCAAGTCGTTTGAATCGATCGGTCCCTTGCCGATATCTCATGCCCGTCTTGCCGTTGATCGCAATTCCAACTTGTGGGCTGCAGGTACGGGGGGCGTTGTGAACGGTAATATTTTATACGTGCACGATGTTTCCTGCTCTGAGTCAGTCGCTTCCGGTGAGTTTTACTGTATTTATGTAGACAGGAACAACAACGTATGGGTTGGAGGGGACAACGGGGTGTCTCTTTATGCCCGCCTGCTCAACAGGGTAAAATCATACTCTCACGATATCAACGGGGGTGCAGGCAAATCTTTGTCGTCGAATAATGTTACCGCGCTTATGCAGGACAGGGACGGATTGCTCTGGATAGGAACCAAGGATAATGGGGTAGATACTCTTGATTTGTCATCTGGGAGGTTTGGAAATATAAAATACCGTTTGTTTTACGGGAAGCTGGATAATAAAACCGTCGCGAAAGAGAAATATACGCTCCGGCAGTATAGGTTGCACGGACAGGGGATCATTAGGAATCCATATGTGAACGAGGATAATGTTTCATGTCTTTATCAGGATTCAAAAGGCATAATATATATCGGTCTTTGGGCGCATGCAGGCTTTAATGTCTACAATAAGAAAACGAAGGAGATAAGACGTTATGCTCTCTGGAGTGAAGTTCCGGGAGATTATTGTGATCTGTTCGGAGGAAATTTCTTCGGTTCGAATTGGTATTCTGATTTCTTTGAAGACAGTCACGGAAATTTTTGGGCTGCAACATGGGAGGGAATAGGTCTCAATCAATTCGACAGGACTTCTATGGCCTTTACCGGAAAAAATTATTATCAGCGTTCCATGATGCCTAACGACAAAACAACCGCTCCGACTTTTTCAAGGGCGCTTAATCGCATCTATATTGCCGGAGGCAAATATTATGGTTATTGTGATCTTAAAAGCAAGAGATTTGTCCAGTTTACTCAGAAAATTCCACCCGGATATCCCAATGCCGGCATTTTGAATATGTATTATAATTATCTGAAACCCGGGCAGTTGAAATTGCCAATGAGAACGTCAGGATATGAAATAATTTATTGTGCGGGCGGGAAAAATTATATACAATTCGGCGGCAAAAATTATGTTCATGATCTTGCTACGGATGATATTAAACCCTTAAAGGTCATGCCGGAGGAAATTTTGAAACATATTATTAGCCGTCAGAGAAAAATAAAAGAAGAGGAAGTTAATTTGGCCGGGCGTAAATGGTTATCCGGCAAACATATAAATGATATCTATAATGCCGGAGACGGGAGACTGTATCTTAGCACTAGCGATGGTTTTTATGTTGTGGAAAGTAGTAATTATAAACTTAGAGCCAGTTATTTTAATAATCCGGAGAATGCTGTCTCCATAGCGAGCAATGATGTCAGAGGTTGCTACGGGATAGATGACACTTTGTTTTTTGTTGGGACCAAGGCCGGAATGGAGATATTCAACAAAAAAACAGGCAAATTTTTTCTTCTTTACAACAAGGATGAATATTCGGTTAGTTCAAGACTGGCCAGTTGCATAACCGAGGATATCTTCGGCAATATTTGGTACGGCACTACGGAGGCCGGAGTGAACGTGATAAATCCCGCTACCGATAAAGTGCGCCGTTACGGTTCATATACATGGGATTCAAATTCATTGCCGGATAACAATATAACATGTTTGAAAAGAGATATATACGGTAATATGTGGGTTGGAACCGGCTCAGGACTTTATTATGTTCCGGTGAGATCCATTCCCAAGTTTTCTTCATCAAGTATATGGTCTTTTCCCGGTAGTGAGCGGTTCAATGATTTTAATACAAAATCCATCGGGAAGAGGGTAGAAGGCATGCAAGGTTTGAAAATAATGAGTATAGAACAGGATAGACATCATAGAATGTGGGTTTCCACAAATGACGGTATATATTGTTATTCGGCTAAACTTGGCAGAATCGGTGTATTGCATAAGTATCTTGGATTTTTGCAGGATAACTATACGACAAGGGCTTCCTGCTCTTTAAATGTGGGCGGGCGTAATATTTCCCCTAAGGGGTCACTTGCATTTGGCGGTGATGCCGGCTTTAATATTTTTAATCCCGACAGTTTGTTGGCGGATGTTCATTTTCCGTCCATTCTGGTTACCGATATGCGGTGCGGCGAACATTTGTTGTATTCTGATTTGGCCGGGTACGGAAAAATCAAGAAGTTGCATCATAAGGATAATACCATTTCTTTCAATTTTGGTTCAAGCGATTATGTGACCGGAAAATACATAGAGTATCGCTACAGGCTAAAAGGTTACGAAAAGGGATGGAATTATGTGCGGTATCCGTCTTTAAGTGCAAAATACACTAAGATTCCGTCCGGTGCATATACAATTGAAATTCAGTGCACTAATGCTATGGGGAAATGGCCCGGCAGGGCCGGTGAAGTGGCGGATGCGGGATTTTTGGCGGGAACGGGTAAATTTGAACTTAAGATAAGAGTAGCCGCGCCCTTGCTCCTTTCTTGGCCTTTTATTCTGTTGTTTGTAATCTGTTTTTGTTTCCTGACTTATCTATTGATATCGTACAGAGAGAGAACTTTGCGCAAAAAGAATGAAAAATTAGAAAGAGTTGTAGAAAAAAGGACCATGGAACTCAAAGAAGAAGTGGAATCGAAGAATAAGTTTTTTTCTATAATTTCACATGACCTTAAAAATCCGGTTTATGGTATAAGGAACCTGACGCATAGTCTGTTAGAAAATTTTCATGGAATGAATGATGTGGAATTGGGACAATGTTTGGAAGAACTCGGCAAGGCTTCTTCCAATACGGCAGAATTATTAGACTCTTTGTTGATGTGGGTTTTGGGTCAAAGGAAGATAATAAGACCGATCTTCAGTGATTGTTTGCTTGAAGGAATAGTCAATTCGGCAATCCGGGAAGTTTCTGATCAGGCTGAAGCTAAATCAGTATTAATACATAATACGGTACGGGCTGATATTAAGGTACATACGGATTTGAATTTGCTTACAACAATTTTGAGAAATTTGTTGAGTAATGCTGTAAAGTTCTCCCCGCGAGGAGGTGAAATATTAATTTTTTCCAAGTCTTTTCCAAACTCGGATCATAGGATATTGTTATCCGTGAAAGACGTTGGTGCCGGAATGAGCAGGGATGTCGTTGAAAACTTATTCAGGGTTAGCCCCGGAAATTCGATGTCCGGAACTGCAGGAGAAAGAGGGACGGGCCTTGGTCTGCTTATTGTGAATGAGTTGCTAAATAAATTGGGAGAGAGTATATTTGTTGAAAGTAAGATAGGACAAGGGAGTATTTTCACTATTTCTATAGAGTATCTGTAATGAACAAAAAGATTAATCTTATTATAGTAGACGATTCGCCTCTTCACATCATAGGCCTCCAAACGGTACTGAAATGTGATGATAGAATAGGTTCCGTTTATCAGGCCTGCTGTCCTGATGAGGCGATGGAACAATTAAAACAGCACCCGGACATAGATGTGGCAACGATTGATGTTTGCATGAAAGAGGGAGAAGACGGTTTGGAACTCGCGGAGAAAATAAGGGATAATTACCCTTCCGTCAGGACAATGATGCTTTCGCAGTTTAAAAACGGACGATACATATACCGTGCGTTGCTGGCAAAATCCAAAGCTTATTTAGCTAAAGATTCCTTGCCGGAACTGGTGGTAGACGCAATCTGTAATGTTTACAAGGGGAATTGTCTTTTTTTTGGAGATACAATAGGAAAAGAGATTTTGGAAAACATGTTCGGGGGGGAAAAAAACATTGAAAAGATAAAGCCATTTTCTTTGAGTAAAAAGGAGATGGAAGTCTTGCAGCATGTTACGGACGGCTTCAGCAATAAGGAAATAGGCGTTATGATGAATATAAATCAAAGTACTGTCGAGACCAACAAGGACAGGATTAAAAATAAACTCGGTTTAAAAACAATTGCCGAATGTGTGGCTTTTGGAATTAAGCATGGACTCACTGCCTTTGAGGAGTAATGTGTGGTTTTTTTCGGCAGAATAAGTAGGTATTTCCTTTACAGTTTTTTTTGGTAGAATTGTTCACTTTGTAACAAAAAACATTTATTCTACTATGAAAAAATTTTTCTATCTGGTTTTAGTTTCAAGTGTGTTATTTTCGCTGCCCTACAGCTGTTCAAAAGGCGGCGACCCCGTAAAAAAGGATTCAGGAAAGGGGACCATGAAGGTAGGCGATAGCCAGTCAACAATTTATGGTTCTTGCTATGTGGGATCCGAGTCTACTTATCTTGTTTTTTCTCCAACTCAGGTAACAAACATGGTGAATCCTCCATCGCTGTATGTAAGCGTGGATATTACTCCGTCTCTTATGGGCGGTTCTCACAGTATTTTGGGTACCAGCGGTTTAACGGTTAAAATTTCATATAACGGCAAAGATTACGAATCTGATCTTAACGGGTTTAGCAGCGGTAATATTTCCGTTGTTAAAAGTAACGATTCTTATACGGTTACTATGAGTGTGGTTCTTGCTACCGCTTCATCATCATCATCTTCTGTTTTAGGGGACATTCCCGGCGTAAAGACAAAAAGTGATTCCGGAACTGCAATTTCTCTCAGTTATAGCGGACAGCCGGTAGCTTTTTCCAGTGACCCGCGGGAAGATGGCGGCGATCAACGTGACGGCAGTGGTACAGTGAATTATGGAGGAACATCTACAAAGATGTACGGAGAGGAATATATTGGCAACAGTTACAGGTGGATATTATTTAATGCCTCCAAGTTGACGGCTGTTGATACAACAGCGATGCCTTCTTTTTATGTTTCAATAGAATTACCGTCGGGATTTGCCTATGGCGGTACATCTGCGAGTATTTTGAATACATCAGGAATAGTTGTTAAGGTTAGTGACAACGGTGTAATTTACACCAATATGGAGGGAGGCGGCATTACAAGCGGTACTGTTAGTGCTATACTTAATTCCGGGAATGCTATTGAAATATCATTATCTCTGATTTTGTCAAATGCCAAAACATTGACGTTGGATTTTGGCGGTATCCCTACTTTTTTATCGTCTGATCCCAGGGAACCAAATGGTTTTGAAAGAGGGACTTACATTGTGGGGACAGATAAAAAAACTATAGATCATTCATGGTTGTACAAAAATAGCTCTTACAATTGGGTTACTATTATTCCGGCAGGTATGACAAAGGACTCTACAGAGTATGTTGGGATAGAGTATCCTTCATCACTTGTGGGTAAGAAAGTTGATGTAAAGGATCCGCGTTTGGAAGTTGAGTATCACGCCGGTGGGAAAAACTATAATTCCTTAGAAGGAACCATAGTCTCCGGAACAGTTGAGTTAACGAGTTCATACGGAATATACAAGGCGATTTTTGATATAGTTCTTGACAATGGAACTGAGATTAAAGGAGATCATTATGATACACCGGTGGAGAGCACGGATGATTCCAGAGAAAACGATAAAGATTGTCCCAACCGGTATTTTACATGTTCAACCTGGCTCACTCAAAAGAAGGCTTTGACAAGTTGTGGAGCTTTTCATGGAAGTGATTACGAGATGGTTATGATTACATCTTGCGAGGGTGCACCTTCAAGGGTGCGATACCCTTCTCCAAGTATTACGGTGGACGTACCTCCTTCAAAGTTGGGTACTTGGCTGGATATCAAAAATTCAGAACTTAATTTCCAATATCACATTACAGGGGATGATAATGTAACCGTAACGAGGGGGAATAAAAATGGTGATTTTACGAGCGGAAAAGTTTTGGTAAACAGAATTCTTTGTTCTGACGGCGATTACTATTACACATTAATTTACAACGTTACCGGTTCATCCGGAGTTATGAAGGGACGCTATCACGGAAAGCCCTATTTTACTTACATGCTTGATACCAGAAGTTATGAATCTGATGTTTATTATATCGGTGGAGTAAGAAAATCCGTGGCATGGAGAGGATATGCAGAATTCTGGCACGGTATATTTGGGGAAGACGGAGCCTATTGCAAGGATTATTGGAATGTTTTTACCCCTTCGATTCCAAATAATTATGCGGTTCAGCCGGAAGAATACATTAGTGTTGATATAAATGCTCAGAATCCCGGAGAACCTGAGGAGAGTTTTATAGGAAATAGTGCAGTTGAGTTTGAATATTATGCCGGCGGGCAGATTTTCAATTCTACTGACGGCGGTTTTACCAGCGGTATTATCCAGTGGGATTCCGGTGAAAATGGATATTTGGCTTTCCATGCCGTATTAAAAGACGGAAGAGTTTTATACGGAAAGATTGAGAGAAAAGCAGATTACAGGTGGGGAGCTAATGATGATCCCAGAAACTAAATGACTGATTAAAATTGTTTATGTGTTTATAATAATAATTCTTTACTCTTATTATGTTGAACATTAAGGATATTTGGTTAATGTTACGTTAATAGAAGCAGGTGTTTGCAAAAAAACCAGGCCGGCCAAAATTATTTTTTGGCCGGCCAAATTTTTATTACTCCTCCGTATTGCTATTTTTTGAATTTTTGATTTAGCAACTCCATCATTTTAATTACAGAATAGGATACTCTAGTACCGGGACCAAAAATTGCAGCCGCACCGTCCTTGTAAAGGACTTTATAATCTTGTGCCGGGATAACTCCGCCCACTGTAACCATTATATCCTCGCGGCCGAGTTTTTTAAGTTCACTAATTACCTGAGGTACAAGAGTCTTGTGGCCCGCTGCAAGGGACGATATTCCGATGATGTGGACGTCATTCTCAACAGCTTGTTTTGCAGCCTCCGCAGGTGTCTGGAACAACGGTCCCATATCTACATCAAAGCCGCAATCAGCGTAGCCGGTTGCAACAACTTTGGCACCTCTGTCGTGACCATCCTGACCAAGTTTTGCAATCATGATTCTTGGCTGACGGCCCTCTTTCTTTGCAAAGTCCGCAACCATTTTCTTGGCTTTCTCAAACTCTGCATCTTTCTTAACTTCAGATGAATATACGCCTACGTTCATACGAATTTTTGCTGTGTATCTTCCAACAATTTTCTCACATGCATCTGAGATTTCTCCAAGAGATGCGCGCGCTTTTGCCGCCTCAACTGCAAGTTCAAGCAGGTTGCCTTTCTTGGTTTCTACGGCCTCTGTGATTGCTGCAAGACACTGTTCAACTTTCTGATTGTCTCTATTCTTTCTTAGCTCTTCCAGTCTGGCAATTTGCTGATTGCGCACTTTAGTATTATCAATGTCAAGAATCTTGATAGGGTCCTCATGCTCCAGTCTGTACTTGTTCAGACCAATGATTGTCTCCTCTCCGGAGTCAATTCTTGCCTGCTTGCGTGCGGCTGCCTCCTCAATTCTCAACTTGGGAATACCGGTCTCAATTGCCTTTGCCATTCCGCCAAGTTTCTCAATTTCCTGAATGTGGGCCCATGCTTTGTGAGCCAGTTCATTTGTCAGAGATTCAATGTAATATGAGCCTGCCCATGGGTCAATTGATTTGCAAACCGCAGTTTCCTGCTGAATGTAAAGCTGGGTATTTCTTGCAATACGTGCGGAAAAATCCGTCGGGAGTGCAATTGCCTCGTCCAGTGCATTTGTATGAAGAGACTGTGTATGCCCCAGTGCTGCCGCCATTGCCTCAACGCAGGTTCTTGCAACATTATTAAAAGGATCTTGCTCCGTTAATGACCATCCGCTGGTTTGGCAGTGTGTTCTTAGCGACAGAGACTTAGTGCTCTTTGGATGGAACCGGTTTACCAGTTTTGCCCACAATAATCTTGCTGCGCGCATCTTGGCAATCTCCATAAAGTGATTGGTGCCGATGGCCCAGAAGAAAGACAGACGCGGTGCAAACTTGTCCACCTCTATGCCTGCATTGATACCGGTTCTCAAATACTCAAGGCCGTCTGCAAGTGTGTATGCCATCTCAATATCGTTGGTTGCGCCCGCCTCCTGCATGTGGTAGCCGGAGATTGAAATGGAGTTGAACTTAGGCATGTACTTGGAAGTGTACGCAAAAATATCACCTATTATTTTCATGGAAAACTCAGGCGGATAGATGTAAGTATTGCGTACCATAAACTCCTTAAGGATATCATTTTGTATAGTTCCCTGCATTTCTTCCAGTTTCACTCCCTGCTCAAGACCTGCTACTATATAAAAAGCCAGGATTGGAAGAACGGCTCCGTTCATTGTCATTGATACGGACATTTTCCCAAGAGGAATCTGGTCAAACAGAACTTTCATATCTTCTACCGAGCAGATACTTACGCCGGCCTTTCCCACATCACCAACAACTCTCGGATTATCCGCATTATATCCCCTGTGTGTTGGAAGGTCAAATGCAACCGACAGACCTTTCTGTCCCGCTGCAAGGTTTCTTCTGTAGAACGCATTGGATTCTTCTGCCGTGGAGAAACCTGCGTATTGTCTTACGGTCCAAGGTCTTTGAACATACATTGTGCTGTAAGGGCCTCTTAAGAAAGGAGGAATTCCGGCGGCATAACTTAAATGCTCCATTCCTTCTAAATCTTTCTCCGTATAGTTTGTCTTAACCTCTATTTTTTCCGGTGTCAGCCACTCGCTCTCTTTCAACTTAATAGGGGCGCTGTTGTCTTTATATAATATTTCTGAAAATTTTGGTCTCATATTATCTCCCTCCTATTTAACTCCAAGTTTAGTCTGATACTCCGTCAGCGTCTCAAGAACATTGCTCTTTACGCAGATAAAGTTCTTTATACCCTTTGCCATCAATTCCTCTTTGCACTCCGGTTCTCCGGCAACAACTACTATTGCTTTCTTGCCCGCAAGTTTTGCAATCTGAGGAGCTGATTCTGCGTACTCATCATCAGACGAGCATGCTACAAGAATATCCGCCTTTGCCTTAAGACCAGCCTTAACACCCTCTTCTACAGATTCAAATCTATTGTTATCAATAACCTTGAATCCTGCCACTGCAAAGAAGTTGCATGCAAACTGAGCTCTTGCTCTGCACATTGCAAGATTACCGTAAGTAATCATGAATGCAACCGGCCGCTTTGCCGCCCTGTCCGTCTTAAACCTCAAAGCCTCAAATGCCTGAGCACCTCTGTATTTTTCCAGCGGACGTCCGAGCATCTTTCCCTTCTTTGCAGGTGCTGCACTGCGTGTTACAACTTTCTTTGTAACGTCTTTGTCCGCAACCTCTATGAAGTTGGGGAATTGGTTGGTTCCAAGGATGTTATCTCTTCTTGTTGCAATGTTGGAATCTCTCTTTGCAGAAGTTTCTTTTACAGATGCCTGAATTGTATCCGCCTTAAATGACTCTACATATCCCCCCGCATTTTCTACTTTATTGAATAAATCCCAAGCGGCCTTTGAAATAGAATCCGTCAGCATTTCTACATAATAAGAACCTGCTGCAGGGTCTACAACTTTATTGAAATGAGACTCGTCCATCAGTAAGGACTGAACATTCCTTGCAATTCTGTTGCTAAACTCCCCGGGCTTTCTAAACGCATGATCAAATGGAAGAACCTCCAGAGAATCAACACCTGCAATAGCAGCGCTCATAGACTCCGTTGTATCTCTCAACATATTGATATACGGATCATAAACGGTTTGATTCCATTGGCTTGTAACGGCATGTACTTTTATCTTTGCACTGCTGTCACTCTTTGCGCCGTATGCTTTTACAATGTTTGCCCACAGCATTCTGGCTGCGCGGAACTTTGCAATTTCCATAAAGTAAATGCTTCCCACGGAGAATGTGAATTTTATTCTCTTTGCCGCTTCATCAGCCTTAATTCCGGCCCCTTTTAGAAGGTTAAGATATTCGCTGCCCATTGCCATTCCGTATCCAAGCTCTTGGCAAATGCTTGAGCCTGCATCATTGAAGGCGTAAGTGTAAATACCTACAACTCTGATATTTGGATAATCTTTTACCATTTCAATTGCCTTTGAAAGCAATTTTGCAGCGGCTTTATTATCATATAGCCCGGTAGCATTAAGCTCTTTGAGAGGGTCATAATCAAAAGAGGCGTTAATAGCGGAAGGCTTAATCTTTTGATCCGCAACAACGCCAAGAAAGGCCTTAAGTACGCTTAACTCCCTGCACCCGGTGAAATTGACTTCAACGTCCGCAAGGGAGATGCCATTAAGTAAAGTCTTCATGGAAGCCTTGGTAATACTCTTTGTCTGTGAAAAATTAAAGCCGGCTGCAGTAACTCCCTTCATTAATCCGTCGAGAGCCAAAGAGTTGGCTTTTTTAAAGTTGTCCTTGACCTCATAGTCCTGCCTTATAAGCCAGGTGTTGTCATCTTTTGTGCCTCTTACAAACGGGAACAAGCCCGCCTCTCCACCAAGATGCTTAAGACCCTTAAGGTCCTCCGCGCGATAGTAAGGCTGAACGGAAAACCCTTCCAGGCTCCTCCAAACCAGCTTTTTCTGATAATCGGCACCCTTCAAATCTTTTATGATAGCATCCTCCCATAACTGTTTGGGAACAGGAGGAAACTCAGCAAATAACTTCTCTGCCATATTTATTTAACTGTTAGTTTTTGATTGGTGTAATTTTACCCGGAATTTTTATTGCCGGGCATCTGACAAAGGTAACAAAAATCTTCTCCAAAATTTTGTGTACAAGCAATTTTTACCTACTTTTGCAGCCCTATAAAAAGCAGCCGGTACGGCTCATCAAAAGGAGGTGGCAACATTTAATGATTATTGTACCAATTAAGGACGGAGAGAACATAGAGAGAGCATTGAAGAAATTCAAGCGTAAATTTGAGAAGACAGGAGTCATTCGCGAACTTCGCGGGAGAAAGACTTTTGAGAAACCGTCCGTCAAGAGACGTGACGAGATTAAAAAAGCAATCTACGTTAAGCACCTTCAGATTAGTGAAGAATAGTTAAAAGCCGGTTTTGCCGGCTTTTTTATTTCTTATACCCGTGCCTGAGGGGCGGGTTTACCGTTTTGCTGCTCGTCACAGAGGTTGTATTTGGCATGCAAAAAATGGTTACCTTTGAGAAAGTAAGCAAATGAGCAATGGGCAGGGCGGAAGATTTTATAGATTTTCTCAGGGTGCGGAAGCGGTATTCTCCGCGGACGCAATCTCTTTATAAAGAGACTATTAAGCGATTTTATGAGTATATGTATCGCGACAGTTTAAAGGACTCCGGAACTGAGATGCCTGGTACGGAGGAGGAGCGGCTTAAGCTGCTTACGCCTTTGAACCTGCGCGGTTTTGTGGCGGACGGTATGGAGAAGGGGCTTAACCCGGAGACAATAAATTTAATGTTAAGCGGTCTAAGTACTTATTGTAATTATCTGCTGAAACAGAATGTTTTGCAGAGTAATCCCGTGAAGGAAATTTTCAGACCTAAAGAGAAAAAGCGGCTGCCTGAATTTTACACGCAGGACGCCGTGGCCGGATATTTGAAGAGACCTATTTTAGGTGACAATTATGAGGCGTTAAGAGACAGGACTATTGTGATGCTGATTTACGATACGGGTATGAGGCGGGCTGAAGTGGCAGGATTAACTACGGGGAATCTGGATATCAGCCGCAGTATATTTAAAATTGTCGGAAAAGGCAATAAGGAACGGGAGATTCCCGTAATCCCTTCTCTTTTAGAGAATCTTTTAGTATATTTACAATTAAGAAATAAGACCTTTCCTCATTGTGAAACTGATGCTTTTTTCTTGACAAACAAAGGCGGTGAAATTTACCTTAAGTTTGTTAATGATGTAGTAAAGAAAGAATTGACAGGTTTGAAAGGGTTTAGCGGAAAGAAATCGCCGCACGTGCTGAGGCATTCTTTTGCTACCGCGCTGCTTAACAACGGCGCTGACCTCAACAGCATTAAGGAGGTCCTCGGGCATTCGTCGCTGGCTGCAACACAAGTCTATACGCATAACTCTTTTGAACAGTTAAAAAAAGTATATTTAACTGCTCATCCAAGAGCAAAAAAAGGAGGTTGATTTATGGATATCAGAGTACAATCTGTGAAATTTGATGCCGATGAAAAATTATTGGCGTTCGTGAACAAGAAAGTTGACAAGCTTTCAAAATTCTTTGACGGATTTTTAAAGGCGGATGTTACTCTTTCACTGCTTCCAGATGAACTTAACAAAGAGGTAAAAATCAGGTTGCAGGTTCCGGGGGACGATATTTATGTTACTAGGAAAGCTAAAAGTTTTGAGGATGCAGTTGTTGACTGCACGGATGTCTTAAAAGGACAGCTGGTTAAGATGAAGGAAAAGAAATTCGGCAAGTAGCAGTGAACGTGTTTGCGGAAGTTGGGTGCGGCAAAGCGTTGCGCATTGCAAAGGGATGTTTGCATCAATGGTAAGTTCCGCATGGAGCGGTTGAGGTCTCTTAAAAAAACATGTTCACAATATCATCAGAAGTTATATTGGCAAAGTAAGCATCTATATTTAAGGTGCTTACTTTTTTTGTAATAGCCTCTTTGGTATGAACGGTTCCAATCATTTTTTTGATGAAATCCTCTGTCTGCGCCGTGAAAAAATAATCTCCCCTTATATTCAGATCCGATATAATACCGTCATTTACAGTGAAGTAGAATTCCAGAATTCCTCCGGGAAATTTTCTTATGTTGCTCAGACTATATTCAGGAGAGTTGCCGTAGTTCCAGTAATCTTTTGAGTACTTAATATTTTTAAGCGTCTCGATAGCCTCATTTTCCGCCTTGCTCAGTTCATATTTTACCGCACTATCTTTCCCCTCCCAGTGTTTGCAGACATAGTCTCCAAGGAAATCTTTAAACCACAACACATCCGGATTATGCGGTATGACAAGGTCTTGCGCAGAAATTGCATCTGATGAAGATAATCTGTCGGGATTAACAAGATGTTCCTTAATGTTTGTCACTCTGCTCCGGTTAGATTGTACCGCTTTGCCAATGAATTTTTCCGGCCTGCTTTTTAATGCCGCGGAGATTCCGTTCATTGAGGAATCAAACAGCAAAGTTCCGTGTTTCAGTGCCCTGTTATTCCAGATGCAAACGGCATTGCCGGAGAATTTCTTTCCGTCTATCAGCAAATCATTTCTTCCCTCCAGATATGCTTTAATTCCCAGAGAATTAAGTGCTTCCAAGATAGGAACCGTATACTTGCGGAACATCTCTCCTGTATCTTCTTTTGGATTCCTCTCCTGAATAAAAGTAAAATTAATATTCCCCAAATCATGGAAAACCGCTCCGCCGCCTGTAAGTCTTCTTACAACTTTAATGTTATGTTCTTTTACATAATCGACATTGATTTCAGCCAGCGCGTTTTGATACTTTCCAACAACTATTGCGTTATCATTTCTCCAAAGTCTGAAGATAGGTTCCGATTTATACTTAAGAAGATATTCCTCTTCCGCAAGGTTTCTGTAAGGATCCGTTGAAGTGTCCGATATGAAAAGCATTGATTCAGTGTTTTAAATAAATTTTTCTAGCCAGAAAATATATCCCAAGCCCAATGGCGTAGCCAAGAATTGCACCGCAAATTACATCTCCGGGGAAATGTTTTCCAACATAAATTCTGCTATAGCTTACAAGTGTTGCTGTGAAAAATATAATCCACGTGTACCACTTTTTTCTGATAAAAAGAGTTGTTATTGCTGCGAGTCCAAAGAAATTTGCTGCGTGGTTGGAAACAAATCCGTACATGCCTCCGCGTCCTGTAATGAACCGTGCAATGTTCTCTGTAGCAGGGTCATGGCTTGGCCTTAATCTGTGAAATAAAGGCTTAATTACGCCGGCGGAAATCTGGTCTGTCAGCAGAAATGTAAGGAGCGTTGCGGCTAGAATAAAGACGGCAATCTTCCAGCCTCCTGCAACTATAACATCATTCCGGGTGCCGTCTCCCTTTTTAAACGGATTGCCTAAGTTGTATTCTTTTTTTATTATTATGTAGACAAACAGCAGCACATAGAAAGGGATCCATGTATAAGCACTGGTAACAAATGTCATCACGGCGTCAAGCCACGGGGCATGCGCTCCGTTGATTAATAGAAACAATTGTTTATCAAGCTTTAACATGTTTTAACGCTCCTGTAAAATTTTTACGGCGATACGCTAGTCGTCATTATTTTATTTCTGCAAAGACTCCCATATGATATCTTTAAGTGCTTTAAGACCTTCTCCGGTAACGGAAGAGATAAAAACGTAAGGCACTTTTTTAGGCATGTGTTTTTTAATCTCTTTTTCCAGTTCACTGTCCAGCAAATCGCATTTTGTTACAGCCAGAATACGCTCTTTGTCAAGCAACTGAGGGTTGTATTCCTTAAGCTCATTCAGCAAAATCTTATATTCCTTGGAGACATCCAGATTCTCCGCAGATACCATAAAAAGCAAAATGGAATTTCTCTCTATATGGCGCAAAAATCTGTATCCCAATCCTTTTCCCTCATGAGCCCCTTCAATGATTCCGGGAATGTCCGCCATAACAAAAGATTTTTCATCATAATATTTTACAATTCCAATGCTTGGCTCCAAAGTGGTGAACGGGTAGTCTGCGATTTTTGGATGTGCGGCAGATATTGCAGAGAGCAAAGTTGACTTTCCCGCATTAGGAAAACCTACAAGTCCGACATCTGCCAATATCTTAAGTTCCAGGATAAACCATCCTTCCTGCCCCGGCTCTCCGGGCTGAGAGAATCTTGGCGTTTGACGCGTTGCGGTTTTAAAAAATGTATTTCCCATTCCTCCGCGTCCGCCGGGAAGAATAACAACCTCTTCTCCGTCCACTGTAATCTCTCCTATAACCTTTCCGGTTTCAGCATTTTTTGCAACGGTGCCAAGCGGAACGTTCAATATAACATCCTGAGCATCAGCTCCTGTACAAAGAGCCCCGCTTCCGTTTCCACCATTATCCGCGGCAATGTGTTTTCTGTACTTAAGGTTAATAAGCGTCCATTGCTGATGGTCTCCCCTCATAATTACGCTGCCTCCCTTTCCGCCGTTTCCGCCGTCCGGACCGCCCTTCTCTACAAATTTTTCTCTGCGGAAATGCATTGAGCCAGATCCGCCTGCGCCTGAAGTGAGGTGAAGCTTTACATAATCTACAAAATCTGTATTAGGCATAATTTATTCTCCCGACGGTTAATTTTTATAATTAATAGTACTTGCTATTTATACGATTAATTCCGGCTACATCTTCCCGGAAATAATGTCAAATATCTCATCTATAGACTTTTCCCCATCTATCTCAAGATACTTGCCTCTCTCTTTATAGTAGCCGATTAATGGTTCTGTCTGTTTGTGGTAAGTATTTATTCTGTTCTGAATAGTCTTAGGGTCAGCGTCATCCTTGCGTCCCTCAATTTCTGCGCGGTACTTTATTCTATCTCCGATTGTTTTGTCCTGAATCTTAAGGGATATCACTTTTGTAATTTCCGCTTTCATTCCCTCCAGAATTTTATCCAGCATTTCCGCCTGAGCAATTGTGCGGGGAAAGCCGTCCAAAATAAAGCCCTTAACATCTGAATTATTGGCAAATACATTCTTTATCATTCCAACTACAACCTCATCCGGAACAAGATTTCCGGCCTCAATCAATGTTTTTGCCTTAAGACCGAGTTCTGTTTTGTTGGCCATCTCAGTCCTAAGCAAATCTCCGGTTGACACGTGTTTAAGGTTAAACTTCTCAACCATTTTTTTTGCCTGTGTTCCCTTACCTGCTCCCGGAGGGCCGAATAAAATGTAATAGTTCATAATAATTATTTTATTTTAAATTTTTTGCATTATCTGTCGCGACAGATATTACTTCTTGTTTATCAGCAAACGTTTTTGAGTCTCCGCTTCATCAAGCACATAGATGTCTTTGTACTGTCTTCCCATCTGATTGTAATCCAGACCAAAGCCAACAATAAAATCATTGGGTATTTCCATTGCGTGATAATCTATTTTTACGTTGCCTTTATATGAGCCCGGTTTATAGAGCAATGTGCAAACTTTAATGTCTTTTGCTCCGGAGTCTCTTAAAATTTTATCCATTTCCATAATCGTGCAGCCCGTGTCAACCACATCCTCAACAACTATGACAGTCTTATCTTTAACGCTTTTAGTTAATCCCATAATCTGTTTTACCTCACCGGTGGTAGAAGTGCCGTTATAAGAAGCCAGGCGTATAAATACAATATCGCAGGGAAAATTTATCCTCTTCATAAGGTCTGCAGTGAACATAAACGAGCCGGTTAAAACGCCCAAGAAAATAGGGGTGTCGACATTCTTTAAATCTTCATTTATTTTCTCTGCAACTTTATCAATTGCTTTTTGAATTTTAGAGTACGGCAGATACAATTTGAAGCATTTGTCATACAGTTGAACTCTTTTCATATTGTTTATTTTTTTGATTACAGGGTGTACCGCAGGATAACCGCGGCCTGCTCACAAAAATACTCAAATAAATAGTAAAAATGTACCTTTGCAAAAATATATAAAATATGAAACCTCTTGTAAGTATTATTATGGGCAGCACATCTGATTTAAAAATCATGGAGAAAGCTGCTGAATATCTTGATGAAATGGAAGTTCCTTTTGAGATTAACGCTCTTTCTGCACACAGGGTGCCCGATATGGTTGCTGACTTTGCAAAGAACGCTCACAAGAGAGGAATTAAAGTGATAATTGCCGGTGCGGGCGGAGCTGCTCATCTTCCGGGAGTTATAGCGGCAAGCACGCCTCTTCCCGTGATAGGCGTACCCATTAATTCCTCAAATTCTATACACGGGATAGATTCAATACTGTCAATCTTACAAATGCCGTCCGGGATCCCTGTTGCTACAATGGCTGTTGACGGTGCAAAAAATGCGGCCATCTTTGCCGTACAGATTTTAGCTCAGTCGGACGCAGACCTGTTTATGAAATTTGAAAAATTTAAGGCTGATCTTGCCGGAAAAATTGCAAAGGCAAATGCAGAACTTAAAGAGGTAAAGTATAAGTTTAAGACAAATTAGTCAATTTCTCTAATTGTCCGGATAAATACGTTTTATGGCTCGCTATTGCTGAAATGGCGAGCTATTTTTGTCTCCCGTCAGATAGAATGCAGGAGGTATAATTATGAAAAGTCCAGGCTTGCGGAGCAGGTGTGTATTGTTAATTGCCGTTATTATTTTTTGTCTTCCGACAGTCTTGTTTTCCCAGACTGTAAAGGAGTTGCCTCAACTGCTGATGAGAGACGGGAAAGAAAAAATTATTGAGCAAATAGTTGATTATTATTGTAATCGCAATTTGGACGGGGCGTCGGAAGCAGCGGGGACAAATGCGGAAGCGGGTGGAGCTACCGGTTTTTCAGATTCAAATGTCGAGGAAATAATGGAGCATTTTGAAAAACTTTTACGCTCGCCTCTTAATATTAATAATGCTTCCCGCGCTGATTTGCAGAGGCTTATAATTCTTACTGATTTTCAGATAACGGTTTTGCTGGAGTATATAAAACTCCACGGGGCCGTCATATCTTATCCGGAACTCTCGTTGCTTAACGGATTCGATGAAGAGGTTGTCAATCTCTTACGTCCTTTTGTTTACTTTGGTGAGGCGGGTTTGCAGCCGGGGAATTTTTTTAAAGACTGCAGCACTACAATATATTCCAAATATTCCAGGAAAGTACAGCTGTCGGGAAATACAACAGATTCAAAAAAATCATTTGGAACGCCGGATTATATTCAGTTGAGATACAGAACGGTATGGCTGAACAAAGTGGAGGCGGCTTTTTTAATTGAGAAGGATGCCGGTGAACCCGCGGTTGAAAAAAACAGAATTCCGTGCGGAGATTTTATTTCATTCAGCATTGCTTTGCGCAATATGAATTTTACAAGAAGGAATAAGGTGTCAGATGCCGATAGTTTAAAGAAAAATAATTCAGGGACAGATGTTGCAGAACTTAGAACTTTTACAATAGATAATTTAATTACGGGAGATTTTTCCGCAAGATTTGGGCAGGGATTAACTCTTTGGAATTCATTTAATTTGCAGGGGGCTGAGGAGGCATACGGTTTTTATAAAAGAGGAGAGGTTGTCTCTCCCTACACATCATCGGATGAGAACAATTTTTTACGCGGGGCGGCTGCTCAAATTTCATGTGGCAGATTAACGTTTTCTCTTCTTGGTTCATACAAAGGTATTGATGCAAGGCTTTCTACGGACGGTAAAAGTTATACTTCATTAATCTCCGGTGGAGTACATGATTCTGAATCTTTAATGCGGACAAAAGGTACAATGCATGAGACAGTTGCAGGAGCGTACCTTACGGCTTTGTTTAATAAAATTAAGATAGGTGTCTCTTTTGCCGGCTACAGTTATGATAAGATTAACGGAAGAAGTGTAAAAGATTATAACAGATATCAGATTTATGATAATTTCCATTGGAACTGCGCTGCCGATTTCTATGCGGTTATCGGAGGGATAAGAATTTTTGGGGAGGCGGCTTACAGTTCTCCCGACAGGGAAAAACTTTCCGGATATGCCGTTGTGGCCGGAGGCTCCGCACAACTTAGCGGAGGATGGAAAATTAATTTTTTAATGCGCAGTTATTCAAAGAGTTATATAAATCCTCATGCGGGAGCATATACAACAACTTCCTCTTGTTCAAATCAGAACGGATGCGCATTAAGAATTTACGGCGGGATTTTTAGAAATTTAAAGATGTCTGCTGGAACAGATTATGTTTACTATCCGTGGGCGAGGTTTAACATTAATTCGGCATCCTCTTCAATTAAAGCGTACGTAAAATTTGAGTATTTAAAGGGAAGCTTAAGTGTCTCCGAGCGCCTGTCTTACAGCCGTTTACAAACGACAAGCATTTCTAATGTGTTTCTAGAAAAGACCATTGTGAAAATCAGAGTTTTAAAATGGTTTAGTTTTAGTGCAAAAGGGGAGTATAACAGTATGAATAGTTATGCTTTTGCTTTGCAGCCGAATATTAGATTTGCCCATCTGGTTATTAATCTTTGCGGCACTTATTATTCTGCAAATAGTTGGAGCGGACGTTTGTATGCTGTTGAATATGACTTGCCCATGACGTACACATCTGCGTTGATGTACGGCCGCGGCTTTAATTTTTACGCAACTGCTCAGGTACGTGTTACAAAATGGCTGGAGCTGTTTGCAAAGTTGGGAGAAAATTATAAATGCGTTGCAAACGACAAGATAGGAGAAAAAAAATCCCTGCTCAATATAAAAGCAGGGATAAGATTTAATTTATGAAGATGTGCCGTTTGTTTATCCTTTTTTCACTCTGATTTTTCTACCGGGATAAATTTTACTTCTATTAGATAATCCGTTGAGTCTTAGCAAATCACTAAGGGTCATATCATATTTACGTGCAATACTGAACAAGGTGTCTCCTCTTCTGACGGTATAATTTGAATAGCCTTTCTTTGATGTATTTTTCTTGCCTCTGCTGCCCGGAATATATGTATCTTCAGATGCTGCATGAGATTCATAAGATGAACCGTTATCGCTCCCTTTTCCGCCGCCTTTATAGATTACCAGGCTCTTGCCGCTTTGTAATGTGTTCTTTTTCATGTGGTTCCACTTCTTAAGCTGAGACATGGTAACTCCATACTTTCTTGCAATTCCGCTAAGCGTCTCTCCGCGTCTAATTTTGTGATAGAGTGTCCGTTGTCTGGATGAGCTGCTGCCTCGGCCGGAGGAAAAGGATGAATCCTCATCTACGCTTGATTCCGCTTTTTTGTAATTGTTGTAAACAATAGGGTTAAAGAATATGCTGTCTTTGTATGCGTAAATCTCTTGTTCTTTGTCTACAAATGGAACAGTATAATTATACGGCAGGCTAAGAATATATTCGGCTTCCGACCCCGGAATTATATCATGCAGATATTGAGGATTTAACTGTCTTAACTCTTCTACAGGTATTCCGATATTGTCTGATATCTGCTCAAAATGAAGATTCTTGTGAATTCTGAATGTATCTACGTGAGCCGGCAATGAAACTTTTGCCGGAACAATGTTGTAGTCATTGTAATAATTTAACAGATAAAGAGCTCCCACAAAGTTTGGAATATAACCTCTGGTTTCAGAGGGAAGATATTTGTAAACAGACCAGAAGTCTTTGCTTCCGGCGCGTCTTATTGCTTTATTGATGTTGCCGGTACCGCAATTATATGAAGCTATTGCAAGGGCCCAGTCTCCGAAAATCATGTAAGCGTCTCTCAAATATTTTGCAGCCGCAACGGCAGATTTTACAGGGTCCAGACGCTCATCAACGTATGAGTTTATTTCCAGTCCGTATTGCCTTGCAGTTGTTCTCATAAACTGCCACATGCCTCTTGCATTTGTTCTGGATACGGCCATTGGATTTAGTGCGGATTCTATAATTGCCAGCGTTGTCAGTTCTCTAGGGAGTCCGTAAGATTCAAAAATGTCTTCAAAAATCGGAAGGTAATAAGAGCTAAGTCCCAATATCATGGAGGCAAGGTGAGGACGTTTTTCCGTGTACAAGATTATGCTGTTTTTTACAGTTTTATTGTAGGGAATAGGGATGAAAGAATTCATCTTCTTTAACTTCTCAATATAAACTTCATCCGGAATATTGGTGGTAAAATTGACGCTGTCAAGATCAATAGTTTGTATGTCACCTATGGTTAATTGCTTCTGCAAGTACCATATACTTAACAAACTGTCGGGATTAGAGCCGGGGGTCTCCGTTTCAAATAAATTGTTCTCAATAAGACCGATGCCTCCGGGGTTTATAGAGTCTTCCGCCCCCGTTGTGTCTGATATGGCAATTTCACCCTCGCCAAGTATATTTTTTAATGAATCTATTGTCTTTCTAAGTCTTGCATTTTCTTCTGTCAGCTGCTTCTTGCTTTTGAATAATTGTGCGTATGTGTTTGAACTAAAGCACATTAGAGTGCACGTGGCAATCAGCAAAACAGTAACTTTTCTAAATCTCATCAGTTAATATTTTATAATTTTCAATAGTTTTGTTTTTCTCTCAAAAATCTCTCCAATATCAATTAGACTCCAAAAAATATTAAAAGTTAATACTCATTTGAAATCCGATTTTGGTTGCGGAGTAACCGCTGTTGAATCCGTAAAAAGTTTGTGACGGAATAGGCAGCGGGGTCCCCTCTTGTATTATAGCAGGCTGGACGTTGAATGATAAATCATCGCTTATATCAAAGTGACTGAAATGTGCAAACACGTTTGCATCTATAACGTTAAGTGCATATATCATAACGGTGGCAATGACGGAGTAATCTCTGTTGCGCCTGTATTGGTCTCTATACCAGATAATATCATCATTTGATAAAGATCCGGTATAGGTTCCGGCCGCTTTGTCTATATACATGTTTCTATATCTTCTATATTGCTTTTGGTTGAACGCCCAGCAATACCCGCTTATCATAAATCCGGCATAATAAACAGGAATGTGCCAGTAATCTCCGTTGTAGGCCTGGCCGAGTCCGGGCAGCAATGTGGAATAAAATGAAGCTCTGGCCGGAAGAGGCTTTTCATGAGATTTGAAACTTACCGTAGCATCCATAAGGGAGCCCCAGTAAGAGCCTATCGCACCAAGTATCAGGTAGTTTCTTAAATCTTTGGCGCTCTCTTTTCCATCCTTTTTCCATTTTTGATTTGCCAGCACCGCCCCCCCAATGCAACCTCCAAGGGTTCCATATACAATCGGAATTTTCCATGCCTGATGATTGTACAATTGTCCCGTCCCCGGAACAATTGCTTGACCCAAAAACATATATGATATAGACATTGTGTCCTTGTGGGCAAGCGCTTTAAAATATCTTTTAAGGGAATATTGCGGTCTGAAAGTGGAAGTGTCATTTCCATAATTCAGTGAATCTGTCTGAGTTGTAGATTTCATTGTGCCGGCTGCAGGAGGAGCATTGCTTATGAACGCCCCGTCTGTTTTGATTTGTGCCTTAGCGCCGCCCGGAGCAAAGAAGCACATCCCTGCAACAAGTGCCGATATAAATATGTTGGTGAATCGTTTCTGCACAATCAATTTTTCAGCTCAACTACAAATTATGTTCCCTTAATGCCTTTAGAAAATCTTCAAGTTGTGTATCTGACTGATAATGAATTGTCAAATCTCC
>DAIRSJ010000001.1:40864-79579 GCA_036804445.1 Candidatus Egerieousia sp. | reverse complement strand
CAAGGTTCTGGACCTTATTAAGGCTATGAACAAGGTTAAGTAATTTTTCTGCAGTCGATTATTAATAAAAAAAGGGGGGGTGATGAAAGTCACCCCCTTTTTTGTACATTTGCGGCGTTTGACGCATATTGAAATGCTTGTTAAGAGGAAAATATATCTTGGTTTTGTAGTGCTGGGTTTTATATTATTGTTGTCCAGCGTAATTGCAATATTTGAGTTTGTATCCATGAGAAAGTCTGTTTCCAAACTGGTGACGGATAATATTGCAAGCATTAACACTTCCAGAATGCTGCTGGAGGTCGCGGATGAATATAATTTTAAATTGCTTGAGGAAATTCGGGCCGATTCCCTGGCTGTTTTGCCGGAAATTCCTGATATACAGAAAGATGAAAGATTTGTGAGTTTTTTGTCAGAGGTCAGAAGTAAGTTCACCACCAAGGAAGAGAAGGCAATGACGGATTCCGTAAAGTATGCGTATGTTGCTTATGCGCATATAATTATTGAGGCTCCTCAGATTTGGCAGGCGGGCTATCAGCAGAGAGGAAACTGGTATTTTAGCAAATTGTACCCGGTGTACATGCAACTTAGGATCTACATTGGGCATCTTAGTGCGCTTTCTCAAAGAGCTCTTGTTGAAAATTCCAAAAATCTTAGCGAGGGCTTCTACAGGAGTGTCATGCCGTGCGTAGTTGCAGTTGCAATAGGGATAATCCTTCTGCTGCTGTTTAATTATTATCTTAACTTTTATTTCATAAATCCTCTTGAGAGGATAACAAAGGGGATTAAGCATTATAGGCAGACGAGAAAAAGTTATACCGTAAATTTGGAGAGTGACGATGAAATGCAGGAGTTGAACGACAACGTAAAAGACATTATCATAGAGAACAAGCAATTGACAAAGAAGAATAATTCAATTTTATGAAGCTTGGCGTTATATCCAGAAACATTGGGGTTGCGTTAGTATTCAACTCATTAATGATGTTCGTCAGCGTCATAGTGTCTGTATGTTATGGATTTGATGCTTCATTTTCCCCTTTATTTTTGAGTGCAATTATAACGCTTGCCGCAGGTACATTTCCACTTATTTTTGTTAAAAAGAGCGGTACCCCAAATTTGAAAGAGGGGTTTGTGGTTGTGGTTTTTGCTTGGATCCTTTCTTGTTTGTTTGGGATGTTGCCGTATGTTCTATGGGGCGGAGAGTTTTCCCTGATAAATGCATGGTTTGAGAGTGTGAGCGGTTACACTACAACAGGTTCTTCCATCCTGGTAAATGTGGAGGCCTTGCCCCACGGATTATTGTTTTGGCGGAGTGCTACACATTTCATAGGCGGATTGGGGGTAGTGGCTTTTATGTTACTGGTGCTTCCTACGGCAAAGGATGCTTATAGCGTAAAACTTTCAAAAGTTGAAATGAGCGCCTTATCAAAGGAAAATTACAAGTTTAAACTTTTTAAAACGGCGCGTGTTATAACGATTGTTTATCTTGCGATAATTGCAATTGAAACCCTGTGTCTTGTCTTTTTTTCGCACATGAGTTTTTTTGATGCCATAAACAACTCCATGTCCACCGCCGCGACCGGCGGATTCAGTGTGAGAAATGGTTCAATAGCCTATTATCATTCTTCTTCCGCAGAAGTTATAATAATAATTTTCATGTATATTTCCGGACTGCATTTTGGTTTGATATATTCATCTTTTGCAAATCGTTCTCTGAAAATTTTCCGCAATCCTGTTGTGAAGTTTTATACGCTCGGGTTGGTGGTGTGTTCTTTCATCATTGCAATAAATCTTCTTATAGGGGGGAATGCGCATAGTTTTCCTACCGCTCTAAGAAATGCAGCATTTCAGCTGACCTCCATTGCATCATGTACAGGGTTTGCGACGGATAACGCTTCGGCTTGGCCGGCGTTGTCCATACTCTTACTATTGTATTTTACATTTCAAGGGGCGTGCAGCGGTTCAACCGGGGGCGGTATAAAGGCGGATAGAATTTGTGTTTTCATAAGTTCCATGAAGGCGCAGTTAAGAAAACAATTTCATACAAATGCCGTGACCAGGACCAGATTGGGCAATAGAGTATTGGAAGATGGTTTTGTCTTGGATGTTAATGCCTTCATAATATTTTATATTGTAATTGTTTTTATCGTGGCTTTGCTTCTGGCATTTTGCGGCGTAAATATTCAAGATTCATTTGCCGCATCCGCTACCAGTATGGGGAACTGCGGACTTACGCTGGCCACTTTTGGTTCTTTTGGTAATTATTCTGCATTTCCTGCATTCGGCAAGTTTATTCTTACATTTGAAATGTTGCTGGGTCGTCTTGAGATATATCCTCTTTTGATGATATTCGGCGTTTACAAGTGGAAATAATGGCTGTTGATAATTATTTAACAGACAAGATGATTCAGAGGTTCAAACTTGAGCCTACCGTATGCCAGAAGAATCTGTTTGAACAGATGTCGGCGTTTCTTTCAGCTGACCCGGAGAAAGAATGGATGATGGTGATAAGCGGATATGCAGGTACGGGTAAGACATCCGCCCTTGCGTCTTTTATAGGCGTATTAAAGGAGCACGGATATAAATATGTACTGCTTGCTCCTACAGGAAGGGCTGCAAAGGTGCTATCCAATTTTACGGGAGAAACTGCAAAAACTATTCATAAACAGATATATAGACAGAAGTCTCTGACAGACGGACTGGGACTTTTTTCTCTGGACTTTAATAAAAATAAGGAGACTGTATTCATAGTGGATGAAGTATCCCTTCTGTCTGCACAGAGTGAAAACGGTTCTATATTCGGTACAGGAGATGTACTCTCTGATTTAATATCTTACGTGCGCAATGATACCTCCAACAGATTGGTACTTACGGGAGATCCTGCGCAACTTCCTCCCGTGGGACTGGAGGAAAGTCCTGCATTGGATTTAGATTATCTTGCGCAATTTACATGCAACATCCGGTCCGCACATCTTACAAGCGTTGTGAGGCAGGCGGCAAAAAGCGGAATTTTGTATAATGCCACATTGCTCAGAAAAGATATAGAGAAAGAAAACACTGATGCTCCAAAATTGTGCATTAAAGGATTTTCCGATGTTGAGGCAATTGAAGGAGACCGACTTATTGAAAAACTCTCTGATTCCATAGATAAGTACGGAGCTGATGATGTTGTTGTTCTGTGCCGTTCAAATGCAAGGGCCAATAAGTACAACCTTGGTATAAGAGCGCAGGTCCTTTACAGGGAAGAACAGCTCTCCAGGGGAGACAAGTTGATGATAGTTAAGAATTGCTATCAATTTGAAAATAAGTCTAAAGAACTGGATTTTATCGCAAACGGAGATGTGGCGGAACTTATTAAAATCTCCAACTACGTTGAGCGATACGGATTGCATTTTGCAAATGCAACTTTAATGTTCCCCGATTACAACAAGGCAGAAGTAAATGCTAAAATAATTTTGGACACACTTGTATCTAACTCTGCAGCCATGGGACATGATCAGCAGAGGAATCTGTATAGAGCTGTATATGAAGACTATTCATCTATCGGGAATAAAAGAAAAAGGAATGCGGCTGTGCGGGAAGATCCGTTCTTTAACGCCTTGCAGGTAAAATATTCCACAGCCATCACGGGGCACAAGTCTCAAGGTGGCCAATGGCGCTGTGTTTTTATAGACAATATTCTGTGGCGGGATGATATTACACTTGATGACAAGAAGTGGCTATATACTGCCATAACCCGTGCCGTGGAGAAAGTCTATTTAGTTAACTTCGCAGACAGGTTCATAGAAAAATAGGTTTGCACGTTCTATAAAACAATTGATTATATTTTTTAAGTCATGAATAAAAATAAATGTATCTCTTTTATTACAAGTGCGTTATGCGTATTTACAATTGCTGCCTCGCCCGCAGGTTTGATGGCGCAGAGCCGGAAGGTCGCAGATGTTCCGGACAATGCAGCAAAGAAGAATTTTACTTTGGAGCAGATTGCTTCCGATAATTTTCCAAAGGGGGTGATTAACGGGCTTCCGTATGTTATAAAATGGTCTGACAACCGCAATATTATTCTGGCGGATCCTAACAGTAAGGAAATGATGTACAGCAAGTACAACATTAAGAGCGGTAAAAACGAAGCTATTAATGATAAAAAATACAACCCTGCAATACGCTCTAAAAAGGCGGACAATTTTATTTTAGAACTTAAAAAAGAGGAGTTTGCTTCAAAGGGGCTTTTATTCCATTATTCTCCCGACAGTTCAAAGATTGCATATATCTCCGGCAATAATCTTTTTGTATATGATGTGGTGTCAAAGAAGAATACACAGTTGACTTTTGACGGCAGTGAGGTTATTCTAAACGGTTATGCATCATGGGTGTATTATGAAGAAATTTTGGGCAGGCCATCCAAGTACTGCGCTTATTGGTGGAGTCCTGACAGCAGACATATTGCTTTTTATCATTCAGATGATAGCCATGTGCCCATGTTCCCGATTTATGATCCGTCCAGTGTAAAAAACCAAATTCGCAGAACTCATTATCCGATGGCAGGGGAGAAAAATCCAGAAGTTAAAATTGGTTTTGTCAGCGCTGAGGGAGGGACCATTACATGGGCCGATTTTAATGAAAAAGATGATCAGTATTTTGGAATTCCGTTTTGGGACGCCGACGGCAGCAGGTTCATAGTACCCTGGATGCCAAGGGTTCAGCAAGATTTGATTTTTTATTCTTTAAATCCGGTCTCAGGTGCAAAAGAGTCAATTTACAAAGAGCATCAGAATACTTGGATTGAATGGCCGGATCAGATGGAATTTGTTAAAGACGGATTTTATATGGTTAGAGATTTTTCTATGTGGGAAGAGATTTATTATCAATCTTTTGACGGGAAAATATCAAGGCAGATTACTGACGGCAAAAACTGGAATATTAAGTTTATCCGTCTTGATCAGAAAAACGGGACATTCTATTTTACGGCAAAAAGAGAGATTAGCACACGCAATGACTTCTACAAAGCGGATATAAAAAGCGGAAAGATAACTAGATTGTCTGCAGGGGAATATGACTACAGTATGATTATGATGTCTCCTGATAATAAGTATTTTACGGCATTGCGCTCTAACGCGCAGACTCCTAATCAGGTTGTTCTGATGCCAACTGACGGATCCGGAACAGTCAAAACTATCGCCGATGCAAAAGGTCATGAATTTGACAATTATAATGTAGCGCTGCCGGAGATGGTTTATATTAAAACTCACGACGGATATACAATTCCTGCAAAGGTTACCTATCCTGTAAATTTTGATAAGAGTAAAAAATATCCGGTTCTGATTTATATTTACGGCGGTCCCAATTCACCGGTTGTAGCAGACAGATTCTCCGGTCTGAACAGGGATACGCAATGGTGGGCTAATCAGGATGTTATACAAGTTTCAATGGATAACAGAGCATCCGGTCACTGCGGTAAAGAGGGGCTGAATTTCCTATATAGAAATTTCTGGTCCGTAGAACTTTCGGATTTTGAAGAATGGATGCAATACTTTGATTCTAAACCTTATGTGAATGCAGATAAAGTGGGAATCAACGGATTTTCTTATGGCGGCAGTATGGCAACTCTTTGTGTAACAGAAGGATGTAAGTACTTCAAATACGGGATTGCAGGCGGAGGAGTTTATGACTATTTGCTGTATGACTCTCATTATACGGAGCGGTACATGGATACGCCTCAGCGTAATCCCGAAGGATATGCACGCACAAAAATGGCCGACAGAATTGCAAAGTCCGGCTACAGGGGAGATAGTTCCAACTATCTGATGCTCACTCATGGAGCTGCAGATGACAACGTTCATGTGCAGAACACAATGGGCCTTGTTTTGGATTTGCAAAACATGGGGAAACAATTTGACCTTATGATTTATCCAGGTCAGCTTCACGGTTATCACGGCAAACAGGCCTCATTTTCCGATTTATCAGATTATAATTTTTGGTACAGGCATTTGCTAGATAAGGAGACTCCAAAAGTGTTGATTGATGCACTGACAAAATAAGAGAATAAATAATTTTCCGCGGGACTCAGGTTCCTAGAAATACGACAACAGAATTTAGCAGCCCGATTGTAAAACGGGCTGCTGTTGTTACAAGTGCCCCGACTAGCGGCAGAGGATGGAGAATAATTGCCGCAACCAGCAAATACACAACTGTTGTAACCATCGGGATTACAGCTATATTGGCAAGTAAAAAATGTTGCGGTACATTTCCAAAATAATAGAGTGTAAGCGGCAATGTTGTGATTTGGCATGAGACGGAAATTCCAATCAGACTGCATAAAAACATTACGAAGCTCTTTAATTTTTTAATTGCTTTTGCCTTTTGTGTGTTTTGAAGTTTTCCGGCGGCACGTCTTTTTGCTTTGATCTCGGGGTCATATTCATCCTCATCTTCTTCCTGCGGCTGACCAATATTTAGTGTCCTTTTAAAACTTTCATTTATAACGGGATATATAAGCGCAATGCCTGCCACTGCCGCAAATGATAGTTGAAAACCCGCCTTAAACAGAGCAGAAGGATCTATTAGGCAGATGATTAGCGCAGATATGCATAGAGTGTCCCATTTGTCTGTTTTTCTGAATGTTATATCAGATATTCTCCATACGGTCAGCATTATTCCCGCTCTTTGCACAGAAGGGCTGAGGCCCGTAACAATAGAGTATAAAATTATTATGACAATTGTAATTGTAAGTCCTGTAAGCTTGCCCCGGTAGTTTATTTTAAATACAAAAAGCAGCGTGGTTATGATTGTCCAAATTATTCCGACGTGTAATCCGGATAGGGCCAAAGCGTGCATTACCCCTGCATTTCTATATGAGTTTTTTAATTTCTTTGGGATATCCGTCTTATCTCCCAGAGTCAAAGCAGTCATTACTGCATAATCCTCTTTATCAACGATATATATTTTTAATTTTTCTTCCGCCTTTAATCTTGCTTTAATTGAAAAATCTTTAATTCTTGTAATTATTTTTTTTGGTGCGGAGGCATTTGGCGGTTGTTGGGAAATATAAGAATAGTTAAATGGAGAAATACTCCCCTTGAATATGCTAAACCTCTCTGCGCCAAGCAAAAAGAATAGGATAATGACGCAATTTTTAAAGTATAAATTAAATTTCGACGGTTTAAGTTTTAGGCGCCATACAAAATGCAGCAGCAAAATTGCGGCGGCAAACAGAAATACTGTCGGGATTAAAAAATATAACAACAGGTTTTCACAGATGCGAATCCCTTGCAATCTGCCGGGACGCATAAATATTGCATAAATAAAAATGCCGCTAAGAAACGCGGCAGTGATTTTAACTCCCCCTCTTTTCATGCCCCTCTCTTATTTGTTTCCAAAGGTAGTTTTTTTTAAGTTATCTTTGCGTGATTTATGAAGAAAATAGCGTTCATAGTTAATCCCGGCTCAGGAACGGGCAGCAAATCAACGATTGCCGCCTATGTGCATGACGTCTTTGGACATAATCCTAATTATTCTATGGAGCTATTTAAAATGTCTAAGCCCGGAGACGCCCCTGAGGCTGCCAATGATTTTGCAAGGAGAGGTTTTGATATTGTAACGGCTATTGGTGGTGACGGTACGGTTAACAGTGTTGCCAAAGGGCTGATTCACACCGGTTCTAAGATGGCTATTATTCCCGTGGGGAGCGGTAACGGACTAGCAAGGCATCTTAAAATTCCGCTGGATTATCATAAGGCAGTTGATGTTATTTTGAGGGGAAAATCGGTTGCCGCGGATGCAGGAAAAATAAATGAACAACCGTTTTTTTGTACCGCCGGACTTGGTTTTGAAGCGGTCATTGGAAATGCCTTTAACAGCGGCAAAGACCGCGGACTGATATCTTATGTAAATTTCTGTGCAAAAGAATATTTGAGATATCGTCCGGAGAATTATATTATTCAAATTGGCGGGAATACCTACCGAACGAGGGCTTTCCTAATTACGTTTGCAAATGCTGCACAGTGGGGAAACAATGCTTTTATTGCTCCCGATGCGAGTATATCAGACGGCCTTTTAGATATTGTGGTTTGGAAAAGCGCGCCTGTGGCTACCGTTCCTTTTCTTGCGGCTGAACTTTTTATGGGAACTCTCATTCATTCTAACCTTGTGGAAATGTATAGGACGGCGGAATTACACATCATCAGAGAACGCCAAGGACTCATACAGTTTGACGGGGAAAGCAGAATGATGGATGCAGATATCTCTGTTTCAGTTATTAAGCATGCTGTGCATATAATTGTTCCTTAAATTTTGTCATATTGCTTAAAAATTCAGTCTTTTTTTATTATTTTTGCGCCGATTTATAAGTTTACAGCTACAATCATATGATTATTTTAGTATTAAACAGCGGCAGTTCTTCAATAAAGTATCAGGTGCTAGATATGGAGAGCAAAGACAACCACAAGCTGCTGGCAAAAGGGCTCGTTGAGAGAATTGGCCTTGAAGACGGCATAGTTACTCACTCCGTTCCGGGAGCGGATAAATATAAACTTAATAAAGTTATTGCCAACCATACCAGGGGAATAGAGGCTGTTCTTGATTTGCTCATTGATAGTACTCACGGCGTGCTTAAATCTCTTAAAGATATTGATGCAGTAGGACACAGAATGGTTCATGGCGGAGAAATTTTTAACAAGAGCCGCCTTATAGACTCGGAAGTCATAAAGGGCGTTGAGGCCTGCAATCCTCTTGCGCCTCTTCACAATCCTGCGTGTTTGCTTGGTGTGAAGGCTGTTACAGAGGCGCTTCCCGGTGTTCCTCAGGTTGGAGTTTTTGACACTTCCTTCCATCAGACAATTCCGGATTATGCTTACATGTATGCAATCCCTTATCACTACTACAAGGAGGATAAAATAAGAAAGTACGGATTTCACGGCACAAGTCACAGATACGTTTCAGCAAAAGGGGCAAAGTTTGCAGGACTTGATTACTGTAGTTCCAGAATTATTACTTGCCATTTAGGAAACGGATGTTCCATTACTGCTATAAAGAACGGAAAATCAATAGATACTACCATGGGCCTTACTCCAATGGGGGGTGTGATGATGGGTACGCGTTGCGGCACAATAGACCCCAGTGTTCCTATTTATCTGATGCATAAGTACAACGTAAGCGTAGGCGATATGGATACGATGCTAAATAAGAAGAGCGGTTTCCTTGGGGTATCCGGTGTATCTCCGGATATGAGGGATGTTGAGGTTGCTGCCGCAAAAGGTGACGAGCACGCCGTTCTTGCCTTAAAAATGTTCCGTTATGGAATTATTAAATACGTTGGCGCTTATGCCGCCGCAATGAAGGGGGTAGATTTGATAATATTCACCGGCGGTATCGGAGAGAATGATCCTATTACCAGAGAGGAGGTCTCCGAACAGTTTGCTTTCATTGGCGTTGACTTTGATGCTGATGCAAATAAAAACGTCAAGAGGGGAGAGCCTGCAATTGTTTCAAAGAAAAACTCCAAGGTCACGGTTGCCGTGGTGCCTACTGATGAGGAGCTTATGATTGCAGTCGATACAATGGAAATTGTCTCCGCAAGCAAGGCCGGTTAATGGTATTATCTGTTGCGGCGGGTAATGGCGTATATACAAGGAAGTTATATTAAGTTACAAAATATAAATTATAAAAATTATAAAAATTACATTATATGATTAAAACTTTTGACCAGCTGTTTGATCAGCTGAGAACCAAGGCAAAAAAGAAATTGGCAGTTGCATGGGGAGTTGATACTCACTCAATCACCGCAGTCAGCAAAGCAATCGATGAAGGAATTGTTGATGCAACCCTTGTTGGTGATTCGGATATGATTGCAAAGGTTTGCGCCGATGAAAAGATTGACATTAAGAAATTCACAATCATTGACAACAAAAATGAAGTCAAATCCATTCAGGAGGCGGTTACAATGGTTCATGAGAAAAAAGCCGATGTGCTGATGAAGGGTCTTTGCAGTACTGATAAATATATGCACGGAATCCTTAATAAAGATTGGGGTCTTCTTCCTCCAAAGGCCGTGCTTAGCCATATTGTTCTAATGCAGCATCCTAATTATCCCAGACTTTTGACATTCGGTGATATGGCTGTAATACCATTGCCAGAGTTTAAGCAGAAAGTTGCGATTGTTAAATATGTTGTCGGCGTATGTAGAGAGCTTGGAATTGAACAGCCTAAGATTGCAATGATCGCTGCAACAGAGCAGATGCTTCCTGCAATGCTTGCATGCACGGAGGCCGCTCAAATTGCAAAGATGTCAGAAAGAGGACAGGTGCCGGGAATTGTTGACGGACCTCTTGCTCTGGATGTTGCAATATCTCCGGAATGTGCTAAGATTAAGAAACTTAAGAGTGAAGTTGCAGGTAATGCGGACGGGTTGGTGTTCCCTAATATTGAATCCGCAAATGTATTTTACAAGACTAATACTCAGCTTATGAAGGGTGTTAAGACTGCCGCCGTTGTTGTTGGCGCCGCCGCTCCATGCGTTCTTTCTAGCCGCGGAGATAGCATTGAAACTAAGCTTAACTCAATTGCATTTGCTTGCCTTCAGGCTAGATAAAATAATTTTAACTAACATAGAGAAAGTCTGCGCTGAAATTGTTTTCTTCTGCAGACTTTTTTAATTTTACAAAAAAAATATAATATGTTTATACTTGTTATTAATCCCGGTTCCACATCTACAAAGATATCTGTATATAAGGATAAAACTGAGGTATTTACAAAAACGCTTAGACATTCGGCGGAGGAACTTGCTCCGTTTAAAAATGTTGTGTCACAGTTCGATTTTAGAAAAAAGACAATATTGTCGGCTCTAAAGGAAAATAATATTAATGTTAATGATCTGTCTGTCGTGATAGGAAGAGGTGGCTTTATAAGGCCTATTCCTTCCGGAGTTTACAGAGTTAATTCTGCCATGTTGGACGATCTTAAAAATGCCCGCGGAGGAGAGCATGCAAGTAATCTTGGGGCGATGCTTGCGGATGATATTGCAAATGATGTAGCAAAAACAACCGGCAATAACGTACCGGCTCTTATAGCTGACCCAATTGTTGTTGATGAAATGGACCCTGTTGCTAAAGTTACAGGAAGCGCAGAAATTACAAGGATTTCAGTTTTTCATGCACTGAACCAAAAGGCGATAGCCAAAAGGTTTGCAAAAGAGCACGGCAAGAAATATGAGGACTTGAATCTCATAGTTGCTCATCTTGGAGGCGGAGTCTCCGTGGGCATACATAAGCATGGTATGGTTGTAGACGTCAACAATGCCCTTACCGGCGACGGTCCCTTCTCTCCCGAGAGGAGCGGCGGACTACCTGCAGGTCAGTTGGTTGATATTTGCTTTAGCGGCAAGTATACAAAAGAACAAGTTTACAAACTTATTAACGGCAAGGGAGGTATGGTTTCATACCTTGGCACCAACTCATTTTTAGAGGTTTCTAACGCTGCGCAAAACGGAGATAAAAAAGCGGCGTTTATAATGGAAGCATTTGAATATCAGTTGACAAAAGAGATAGGTTCTCTGGCTCCGGTTGTAGACGGGCAGGTTGATGCAATCTTGATTACCGGCGGTATGGCTCATAATACTGATGCGATGAAAAAAGTTGAAAATAAGATTAAATTCATTGCGCCGGTTTACATCTATCCCGGTGAAGATGAGATGGGTGCGCTTGCACAAAATGCGTATGAAGTTATTACCGGAGAGGCAAAGGTTAAGAATTATTAATGTAATCCCGACAGTTTACTTAATCTAAAATGAGTTATATTTTCTCCGCCCGCTTTTCATTCAGAACTACGGGCGGATTGTTTTTTCTGTTAATGTTAACGTTTGTCTCTGCCGGATGCCGAAATTCAGCAAGGTCTGATAATAAATGTATTGCGGAGTTTAATGGGGATAGCATATCTGTCGTGGACTCCATGCAATATGCCGAGTATTTAAAGATTTCCGGAGATACCGTTGAGACAATAAATGATTGGAAGGGGAAGGCGCCCGTTGCGGAAACTTTTATTCTTGTTCCGCGGGATTCTGCAAAATTGCTTGCAAATAATCCGAATGCAATCCCTGTTCCCGTAAGGAGCTGCGTGTGTATGTCTACATCTTTTCTTGCATACCTGAATGTACTTGGGCAATCCTCATCCGTAAAGGCTCTGAGTGGTACGCAGTTTGTTTATAATGAGGATGTTAAAAAATTAATAGCTGAGGGCAAAATTGCAGATATAGGAGCAGAGTCCGCTCCAAATTATGAGAAGATAATGTCTCTTAAGCCCGATATTATTTTTGCATACGGGATAAGCGGAAATGACAATACTTATATAGAAAAATTGCGTCATCTTGGATTAAGAGTTATTTCAATTAATGATTATCTGGAGAGAACACCGCTGGCAAAAATGGAGTACTTTAAATTTTTTGGACTTGTCACCGGTACTGAACACGCCGCAGATTCTATTTTTGCGTCAAGGGCAAAAGAATATGTTAAGATTAAAAATGATTGTGCTAAAGAATTGGCGGGTAGACATATAAATAAGACAAAGGTTTTGCTTAACATGCCTTTTAAGGGAATATGGTATATTCCGGGCGGAAAGAATTACACATCAAATTTGATAAAGGATGCCGGCGGAGAAATACTTGGAACGGATCCGGAAGGGAGCAGTTCCGCTCAAGTCAGTTTTGAGAAGATTTATGCTCTTGCAGCTGATGCGGATATTTGGCTTCATCCAAATACCGTCTCTACTTTTGCCGCTCTTGCGGCGGACAATCCGTTGTATAAAAAAATTCCCGCTTTTTATAAAAAGCAGGTTTACAATAATACAAAACGCAGTACACCGGGCGGAGGAAGTGATTTCTGGGAGAGCGGAGCCGTTGAGCCTCAGGAAATTCTGCAAGATCTGATTCAAATTATGCACCCTGAACTTGCACCAAAAGGGAGGGAACTTAAGTATTATATTCCTCTCAAATAGGTGTCTCACTGCAATCTTGTTTTGCATCTTGCCTATAATTATTCATAATGTTTAAATTTGCCCACTATGGAAAAATACCAAATAGCGATTGTCGGCGGCGGAGCGGCCGGACTTTTTGCAGCTGCCTTTGCCGTTAAATCTTTTAAAGAAAAATCATTGTCATTTCCATTGGGGGTAACCCTCCCGCAAATAATTTTGCTGGAAAAAGAGGAACGTTGCGGTCGCAAGATAAATATCACAGGCAAAGGATGTTGCAACATTACAAATACAAGAATGTGGGATGAGTTTTCTCCTCATATACATCCTCAGGCAAATTTTCTAAAAAGCGCTTTTTTCGGGATGAGCACATCAGACACCATGAATTTTTTTGAAAGCATAGGACTGCCTCTGACAGTTGAAAGAGGTCAGAGGGTATATCCAAAAAGCATGCGCGCAGCAGATGTTACCAAAGCATTAATTGACTATATATCCGGTAGTTTGGTCAAGATACAGACCGGCTGCATTGTTGAAAATATTGAGAAATGTCCCGACGGTTTTTCACTCTCAACAAATCGCGGTAGTGTCAAATCTGAAAAAGTAATAATAACTACCGGAGGTCTTTCCTATCCCGCAACAGGTTCAACAGGAGATGGTTATAAGTTTGCCAAATCTTTAGGACATTCTGTGGAGAAGTGTTTTCCTTCATTGACCGCTCTTATTCCCAAAAACTATTTTAAAGATTTAAAGACGGAAGAAAATTTTTGCGCTGCATCTGAAAGAACATTCTCTCAGACAGGCAAATCTCTTAACGGTCTGGAGTTAAAAAACGTCTCTGCACAATTGATGGTAAACGGAAATGTAATTCAGGAAGAGTTTGGTGATGTGGACTTTACAGATGGCGGAATAGAAGGACCGATTATTTTTAGAGTAAGCAGAAAGGGTGTTGAAAACATAATTAACGGACAAAAAGTGCAGTTGATTTTAGATTTAAAACCGGCGCTATCGTTGCAGCAAATTAACGCAAGGATTGAGCGGGAAATGAAATCTCTTTCATCTGTCGTATATGGAAGATATCAGGCAAGTAACAATATCAACAGTTCTAATCCAAGCACTTTAAAATATCTCCTTAGGAAGATGCTCCCCATGCAAATGATAAAACCGTTTATCGACATGAGCAAAGATTTGTCTGTTAAGAATCTTGCGGAACATTTAAAAAACTTAAAGTTTGATATAGTTTCTTACATCGGATATGACAGATGTGTCGTTACGTCGGGTGGAATTTCACTTAAGGAAGTTTCTCATAAAACAATGGAATCCAGGCTTGTAAAGGGTTTGTTTTTTGCCGGAGAAGTTCTTGATCTGGATGGGGATACCGGAGGATATAATCTTCAGACAGCATTCTCTACCGGTGCGCTTGCAATGCAAAACTGCCTTTTATCAGCGGCCGCGTCCCGGCAATAGACTCCGGAGAACGGTTTGCATTTATTTAGCAGATTATAGAAATCTTTAAATTTCCGTAGATAGTTGCCTCTCCGTTTTGATGCGTTTTCACGTTTATTTTAGCAATCGGAGCAAGTTCCAGCGCAATGATATCGCCGCTTCTTAATGACATATATTTTGACACTATTTCTACCGAATCATTAAAATTTCCGATATCATATTCAGCTGCGTACTTCTTAAAATCAAAATCTTCCGTTTTAACCGTCTGTGATAAAAATGTGCTGTTATCCAATGAATTATACAGGACTTTCTTGTAAGAAAAGTCTTCTGTTTTATTGGATGAAGCGGAGTCCTCATCTGTTCCGCAAATGTGAATTCCATGTCCGCAATTAGAATAGCGGCGCGGTGCAAATTGTTTGGCAATTGCTTTACCGGCCCTGTCAATTTTTAAATAAATAAATGGAATTACCAAGAATCCGCTGATTCCGTCGGGAGCATAAAAATTAGTGTCTTCTGATATTGAGGTATCAGGGCGTGCATAAAATTCGCGCAATCCAAAGGGAAAAGTGAAAATATCCATTTGCAAAATATAGCGCCCGGGACCTTAACGGTATTTGTCCGGATGCAGTTTGATGTCGGTCAGAACTTTCTTTGTATCCAGTGTAAAATCACCCTGTTCCATCCATGCAAAATAACTTGGTTCATGAGACAGAACATCAACTACAAGTTTGCCCTTATGCTTTCCAAAATTAAATATTGCCTGACCTTTCTCATTTACAATAATTCTACCGGCATAATCCAAAAACTTTGAGCGTGTGGAAAAATCTGCAAGCATTTCTACATCATTTTTGAGCGTCTCCGGATATGTATCCAACTGAGCCTTTAGAACTTCATATGTTGCCATCGTATCGGCTTCTGCCGAGTGGGCATTTTCTAAGTCTTTGTGGCAGTAGAATTTATAGGCGGCAGAAAGTGTGCGCTGTTCCATCTTGTGGAAGATGTTCTGTACGTCAACAAGGTGCCTTTTATGAAAATCAAAGTCAACGCCTGCTCGCAAAAATTCCTCTTCCAGCAGGGGAATATCAAACTTCATAGAGTTGTATCCGGCAATATCGCATCCGCTCATCCACAGAGAAAGACTCTTTGCAACCTCCTTGAACTTAGGACAATCCTTTACGTCTTCATTGGAAATGCCATGGATTTTTTGAGCCTCAGGAGATATCGGAATCTCAGGATTGATCCTTCTTGTTTTAATATCTGTGCTGCCGTCAGGCATCACCTTTACGCATGATATCTCCACTATGCGGTCCTTGGCAACGTCAAGACCGGTGCTCTCAATATCAAAAAAAAGAAGCGGGTTCTTTAAGTTTAATTCCATCTTAGCTGTTGATTCTCATAGGCATAAGCAGAGCGCAGATTTCTTCTTGCGGTTCTGTCTGAACTGCCGGCTGGATAAGGGCCGCTTTAGTAGGATCCGCAAGTTTAATGCAAATCTGTTCATAAGGAAGATTGCTTAAAATCTCAATGAGGAACTGAGACTTAAAACCAATTGCCATTGAGTCTCCGCTGTATTCGCATCCGATAGTTTCATTTGCGCTCATAGAGAAATCCAAATCTTGTGCAGTGATATTTAATTTGTTTTCAGCTACATTAAATACAATTTGGCCGGTGGCCTGATTTGCACAAACGGCAACTCGTCTTGTTGCATTTAAAATATCAGCTCTTGAGACAGTTATTATGTTGGTGTTGTTCTTTGGAATTACCGTTCTATAGGCAGGGTAGGTGCCTTCTACCAAACGGCACACAACCAGCTGCTGCTCAAATTTGAAGAATGCATTCTTTTTATCAAATGTTACAACAACCTGTTCATCAGATAGTCTGGCAAGATTATTTTTTAAAATGGTTGCCGGCTTTTTGGGTAGTACAAATGAACAGCTGTCGGCGCATTTTACATCATTTCTTTTATAGCACACCAGTTTGTGAGCATTGGAAGCTACAAGCGTAGTGGACTTTGTATTGATGTCAAAGAAAATACCATTCATGATAGGTCTAAGCTCCTCTTCTGCAGTAGCATATATTGTGCTGTTTATGCCGTCTGCAAGGACGTCTGCGGAAAATTCAATTTTTTTTGCATCTGCAAGTGCAGGAAGTTCCGGATAATCATCTGGTTGTACAAACGGAATGTTAGCAGTACCGTTTGCCCAAGTTATAGTAACATTGTTTTTATCTTCATTTGTTATGAATTCAACCGGCTGGGTTGGAAGCTCTTTAAATGAGTTAGTTAACAAGACAGCGGGAACGGCTATTCTCCCTCCCTCCTTAACGTCTTCTATTGTCAACATTGTTTTAAGAGTAGTTTCTTGATCAGAAGCCGTTATGGTTAGATTATTATTCTCATCCAATTCCAAAAGAAAATCTTCTAGAATAGGGATTGGCGGCTTTGGAAGAATAACTCTGGATACTGACAATAATGCCTGCAAAAAATCTGTGCTTGTAGTTGTAAACCTCATGATATGTTAGTTTAATTTATTTAGACAAAAATAGAAAAAATGAATTATTTATTTACCTATTTTGGCAAGTTCTTCAGCAACAGTGCGCCTAAAACCTAGAATAGAAATAGGTTTGCTTACGTATGTGTTGCAGCCGGCGGCCAATGCGTTAATTTTATCCTGCTCAAAAGCAAATGCGGTAACGGCTATAATTGGAACATTTTTATTGAATTCCCTTATTTTCTTTGTTGCCTCCAGACCATCCATCCTAGGCATTTGCATGTCCATTAATATTAAGTCGGGCTTAATAGATTGACATTTTTCTACGGCCTCTATTCCGTCCAAAGCTCTCTCTACCGTGTACATTTTTTTCAACATGGAATTCTCCAAGATAAAATTGCTGTCCGTGTCTTCTGCAATAAGTATAAGCGCTCTATTGCTCTCATTATTAATCTGTCCTGCGCTGCTACCCTGAATTTTCTCTGTATCCATAAATTTAATATCTTTTTTATTTTCTATATCCCAATTGTAGGCATTGTTAGCAAGCGGAAGCACAAAACAGAAAGAAGAGCCATATTTTTTAAAATTTTACTCCAATCTTGCCTATTAATCTCTCTACAATGGTGCTGCATATGGAGAGGCCAAATCCCGTTCTTTATACAAATTTATTAAGTTTTACAAAACGTTCAAAAGATTTTCTCCAAATTTTCTTCACTAACTAGACTCCGGTATCTCTGATACGGAATTAAATATTCTTAATCAAACAGTACGCACCAATCAGGTCCTTGAGATTATCTGAAGGAGAGGGCATTGTTTGGTTTTAGCGCCATATCTCTAACAGCCGATCCGGCAGCATGCGGACATATCTGTGTATCTTTTCATATCAGTTCTGTCGGTTGGGGCAGACTCCGTCATTTCTTCCATAACGGAGGAATAAATTACAATGCAGCGCATTTATGCGGTAGAGCATCTAAATCAAGCGAATATAATAATTTTTTACGAAAGATACCTTGACGCGGGCTATAAAATTATTAGATATGTTGTAACAATTTCATCCGTTTTTTCGTATAAAGAGCGCAAATTGGAAAACTTGCATATTCTACAGGAGTTATATACAATATGAGACAATTAAAGATTACAAAGTCTATCACCAACAGGGAAAGCGCCTCCTTGGACAAGTACTTGCAGGAGATAGGAAGGGAAGAGCGCATAACCATTGAAGATGAGGTAGAACTAGCCCAAAGAATCAAGAAGGGTGACCAAGCCGCGCTGGAAAAGCTAACCAGGGCAAATCTTAGATTTGTGGTATCTGTTGCAAAACAGTATCAAAATCAGGGACTTAGTTTGCCGGACTTGATCAATGAGGGGAACCTTGGCTTGATTAAGGCTGCGGAGAAATTTGATGAAACAAGAGGTTTTAAATTTATCTCTTACGCCGTGTGGTGGATTAGACAATCTATACTTCAAGCTCTTGCGGAGCAATCCAGAATTGTAAGGTTGCCCCTTAATCAGGTTGGGTCTTTGAACAAAATAAACAAGGCGCTTAACAAGTTTGAACAGGAGAATGAGAGAATGCCGTCATCTGAAGAACTTGCCGATATTCTTAATATTCCAAAGGATAAAATTGCGGATACTCTTAGGGTTTCCGGCCGCCATGTTTCCGTTGATGCTCCGTTTGTTGACGGGGAGGATAACAGTTTGCTGGACGTGTTGCCTAACAATGATTCTCCATCTGCGGACAAAGGACTTGTAAATGAATCTCTTAACAAAGAGATAGAGAGAGCTCTCTCAACGCTTACAGAGAGAGAAAGAAATATCGTGAAGTATTTCTTTGGAATCGGATGTCAGGAAAAGACTTTGGAAGAGATTGGTGAGACGTTTAACCTTACAAGAGAAAGAGTAAGGCAGATTAAAGAGAAGGCTATCAGAAGATTGCGCAACAGCACAAGAAGCAAACTTCTTAAAAATTATCTTGGATAAGATTTAATATCTGTCGCGACAGTTATTAATACAGTTTTTGCCCTTAAAAATTATTACCTTTGCCGTGTTACGGCAGGGGTAATTTTTTTGCCCGTCTGTTTGTGATGAACCTTAGAATTTTATTTACTGATGAATATTGTTTTGTTCTTGAACGGCATATCTGACTGGATTATTAAGATAAGCGATGCCGTTTGCAATTATCCTGAATTTTTGCTGCTGATTGGCGGCGGTCTTTTCTTCCTTGTTTATTCCGGATTTGTTCCTTTCAGGTACTATGGAAAAGCTATCAAGTCTCTCTCCAAAAAAGAGGATGCGCCGGGACAAATATCTTCTTTTGAGGCACTTATGAGTGCAATCGCCGCAACTGTCGGCATGGGAAATATAGCCGGAGTTGCTATTGCTCTTACAATGGGAGGCCCTGGTGCAATTTTCTGGATGTGGGTTAGCGCCGTAGTAGGGATGGCTACAAAATTTTTTGAGGGTACATTAACAATTATGTACAAAGGAAAAGACTCAAACGGAGAGGTGCAGGGAGGACCAATGTATATGATTACCCAGGGACTGGGACCTAAGTGGAAACCGCTTGCAATATTTTTCTGTATTTTCGGACTCATAGGTACTTTGTGTATTATGCAGGCTAATCAACTTACAGAGGCCGTCATTACTACGTTTACGGCTCCTGCCGGAGTAGAGACAACCCCTATGCTGAGGTTCGTAATGGGTGTGATAATCTGTGCAATAGTGTCTGTCGTAGTTTTGGGAGGCATACAGAGAATTGCAAAGATATCCTCTAAAATTGTTCCGCTTATGGTTGCAATGTACTTCCTGATAGTACTTTACATTATATGCGCAAATATATCCGTGGTTCCTGCGGTCTTTGGGGAAATCTTCCGCGGTGCATTTACCGTACGCGCCGGAGTTGGAGGAGCTGCCGGTTCTCTTATAATGGTTGCGGTCATTGGAGCAAGAAGAGCCGCGCTTGTAAATGAAGCGGGCGTCGGAACGGCAAGTATGATGCACGGTGCATCCAAAAACAATGAACCAGTAAGAGAGGGTCTTGTTGCAATGATCGGTCCGTCAATTGATTCCGGTCTTGTATGCACATTAACGGCCCTTGCAATTTTAATTGCAACGGCAAGCGGAAGTTACACTCTTCCGGCAGCCGGAACTCAAATAAGAGGTTTGGAGATAGCAATCAATTCCTTCAACGCATCAATCCCGCTGCCAATATTCAACGGACATTTGGGCGGATATCTTCTTATGCTTATGGTTTTGTTTTTTGCATTCTCCACAATGTTCTCTTATTCCTATTACGGATGCAAATGCACAAGTTTCCTGTTTGGAGCAAAATACGGTCAATATTATAACTACTTTTTCTTGGCAATGCTAATTGTGGCCGCTGTAATTCCTTTAAAACTAGCTGTTTCTATCGTAGACTTGTGCTATGCGCTGATGGCGTTTGCAACAATGTTTACACTGTTCTACCTTTCTCCAAAGGTAAAAGCCGCAATGAAGATATACTTTGCCAAACAGAAAACGGAGCAGAAATAAAGAAATATATTACTTGACAAATAATTACGTAAACACAGAAATACACATGAATCCGGATATTTTTATTTCACAAAAATTGGCTGAGGCGGTAAAGGCTCTGTATAATGCAGTTCCCGACAGTAAATTATTGCAGCCTCAGGCAACTAAGAAAGAATTTGACGGAGATTTGACTATCGTGACTTTTCCGCTTCTAAGAGTGAGCAAAAAATCGCCGGAAGCAACTGCGGAAGAAATCGGCAACTGGTTGAAAACCAATTGCCCGTGGATAAAGTCATATAATGTGATTAAGGGATTTTTGAATATTAAATTTTCAGATTCTTTTTGGCTGAAGGAGTTTGCGGACATATATGCAACAAAAGATTTTGGACAGCTTCCGCCAACCGGAAAAACAGTGATGGTCGAGTTCTCGTCTCCGAACACAAACAAGCCTTTGCATCTTGGACATATAAGAAACAACCTTCTTGGCTGGTCGGTCTCTAAGTTGATGGAAGCCAATGGAAACAAGGTGGTGAAGACAAACATAGTAAATGACAGAGGTATCCATATTTGCAAATCCATGATAGCATGGAAGAGAGAAGCAAATGGTGCAACACCGTCATCTACAGGTATTAAGGGAGACCACTTTGTCGGGAATTATTATGTGGCCTTTAACAATATTTTAAAGAAACAAGCGGAAGAAATTTTGTCAAAAGGTGTTCCGTGTTCAGACTCCGACCAAGAGAAAGAGCGTCAGAAAGAGGCTGAGAGAGAGGCTCCTATACAAAAAGAAGCTCAGGAAATGTTGCGCAAGTGGGAGGCCGGGGATAAAGATATAGTTGAGTTGTGGAAGACCATGAACGGCTGGGTATATAAAGGGTTTGATGAAACATATAAGAGGCTGGGAATAAGTTTTGATATTATTTATTACGAATCAGATACATACAAACTGGGTAAAAAACTCGTCATGGACGGACTGGAGAAAGGTATTTTTGAAAAACATTCGGACGGTTCCGTCTGGTGTAATTTGGAAAAAGACGGCCTTGACCAGAAACTTTTGCTAAGGGGGGACGGAACATCTGTTTATATGACACAAGATCTGGGCACGGCGGAAGAGAGGTTTGACAAATATCATTTTGACCAGATGATTTATGTTGTGGGAGATGAACAAAACTATCATTTTCAGGTCCTTAAGCTGATCCTTAAGAAGCTTGGCTTTGGTTGGTCCGATTCAATTTATCACATGTCCTATGGTATGGTTGAATTGCCGGAGGGAAAGATGAAATCCAGAGAGGGCACTGTTGTAGATGCGGATGATTTGATAGATGAAATGTTCAATACTGCAAAAGAAAATTCGCAGGAACTTGGCAAGCTGGAGGGACTGAGCAATGAGGAACAAAACAAGTTATTTGAGATGCTTGGGCTGGGTGCTCTTAAGTACTTTATAATAAAAGTGGATCCGCGCAAAACGATGTTGTTCAATCCAAAGGAATCAATTGATTTTAACGGTAATACCGGCCCGTTTATACAGTATACCCACGCAAGAATAAAGTCTATTTTACGCAAGGCGGAAGAGATGAATTATTCTCCGGACGTTAAGGCCGGATCATTGCTGCCAAAAGAGATAGAACTTATAAAACTTTTGAATTCATTCCCGGTAAAAATAAAAGAGGCCGGAGATCAAAAATCCCCCGCTGTCGTTGCCAATTATTGCTATGATCTTGCTAAAGAATTCAACCAGTATTATCATGACTGTTCAATCTTAAAAGAAGAGAATCAGAGCATTAGAGCGGAGAGACTTGCTATTGCGTCTGAGATTGCAAAAGTTCTTGTAAAGGGAATGGGTATTCTTGGAATAGAACTTCCGGAGAGGATGTAATTTTGTATCTCGACAGTTTTATCTGATGGATAATAATCAACAATACACCAAAAAAAATCATGTTTCCCCGTTTCTTCCAACAACCAGAGATGAGATGCTTAAACTTGGGTGGGAGAATGTGGATGTTGTTTTGTTTTCTGGAGATGCATATGTGGATCATCCCGCATTTGGTGCGGCAGTAATATCCAGAGTTCTAGAGCATAACGGATACAGAGTTGCTGTTGTGCCGCAGCCAAACTGGAGAGACGATCTGAGAGATTTTAAAAAAATGGGTGTTCCGCGCCTATTCTTTGCGGTAACATCCGGAGCCATGGACTCAATGGTTAATCATTATACCGCCGCAAAAAGATTGCGCAGTAATGACGCCTATACCCCAAACGGAGCAGCTTCATTCAGACCGGATTACGCGGTAAGAACTTATTCCAGAATTATAAAGAATTTATATCCTGATGTTCCCCTTGTTATAGGAGGAATAGAGGCATCATTAAGACGTCTTACACATTATGATTATTGGCAGGACAAATTGATGCCTTCTCTGCTTGTGGACAGCGGAGCAGATTTTCTTATTTACGGAATGGGAGAGAAGCCTATTGTTGAAATTGCAGAGTATCTGAGAGATAGGAATCATAAACAAAAGAAAGAACTGTCCGGAGAGAGTGGAAATGATGATAGAAGCGTGTTAAGGCAGATTGCATATTTCAGCAAAGAGGCGCCAAAAAAGTCAGACGATTTGATTTTGCTGCACTCTTTTGATGAGTGCATAAAGAGCAAGAGGGCATTTATAGAAAACTTTAATGAGATTGAGCTTCAGGCAAATGTAAAGAAACCAAAAGTGTTGGTTGAACCTTGTGGCGGAGGATATGTGTATGTTAATGTTCCTTATGGAATGCCAACCCAGAAGGAACTGGATTCATATCACGATTTGCCTTATACGCGTTTGCCGCATCCAAGGTACAAGGGAAAAATTATTCCTGCGTATGAAATGATAAAGTTCTCAATTAACATTCACAGGGGATGTTTTGGAGGTTGCAGTTTTTGTACAATTGCCGCTCACCAGGGAAAGTTTATACAGAGCAGAAGCCATGAATCTATTATAAGGGAGATTGAAAAAGTGAAGCAAATCCCAGGATTTGCGGGGAATCTTTCTGATGTCGGAGGTCCTACTGCCAACATGTATCGTATGGAGGGACGTGATAAAACTCTGTGTGACAAGTGTAAAAGAAAATCATGCCTGTTCCCTGCAATGTGTTCCAACTTGAATAATTCTCACAAGAATTTGCTGGATTTATACCATAAAATTGATGCGATTCCGGGGATTAAACATTCTTATATCGGGAGCGGAATCCGTTATGATTTGTTCTTGTCCGACCGCGGATTTTATGATGATACCTGCCGGAATTATTTCTATGAGTTAATGGAAAAACACACCAGCGGCAGATTAAAGGTTGCTCCGGAACATACGGAAAATGAGGTGCTTAAACAGATGGGCAAACCTTCCTTCAGGTTGTTTGAGAGATTAAGGGCGGAGTTTGACAAGCATAATAAAGAGAAGAAAATCAGGTTGCAGTTAGTGCCTTATTTTATCTCTTCTCATCCAGGTTGTACTATGGAAGATATGAGAGCTCTGGCCAACAATAAATTTTTACGAGGAGTGTATATGGACCAAGTGCAAGACTTTACTCCCACACCTATGACACGCAGTTCTATTTCCTATTATACCGGTCTGGATACCAGAACGTTTATTCCTATTACGGTGGAGAGAAATCCGCAGCGTAAAAAAGAGCAGAAAAGCTATTTTTTTAATAAGTAAGTTAATTTTTTTTGTTATTTGAAAATTTGCTGTATAATTGCATGAGAAAATTGATAACACGTTTTTTGCAATGACTAAATCAGTTAGCAAGGAGAAAATTAAATCTAATAAGAAGGTGGTTGTTAAGAAAAAAGCTGCTCCAAAAAAGAGTGTCAAAATAGTTGTGAAAGCACAGCCTAAAAAAAATGTTGTGAAGTCACGGCCAAAAAATAAGGTTGTGAAAGCGCAGCCGAAAAAGGTTGTAAAAGCACAACCGAAGAAGGTAGTGAAAGCGCAGCCTAAAAAGAGGGTAGTTGCAATGGTTCAGCCTAAGAAGGTTGCCGGCGGGAATGCTACAAAGCCAGTAAAAAAAGTTGAAATTAAGCCTGTCGCGAAACCTGTTGAGAATAAGATGGCTAAAGTCCCCGTAAAACAGGATATTGCAAAAAGAACTACTATCAAAATAAGACCCACATCTGTTGACAAGCAACAGGCAAGCCCGGTGCTTATGACAACGGAAAGGCCTAAGAATGTAGGTGTTCCGGCTTCTATAAGTCAGAAAAAGAGACTGGTGGTAAGCTACCAGAATATGAACCCTGAATTGGAAGAGGCGTTTAGGGAAAAATATCCAAAGGGATATGCAGACTATATGGCTGATCTTTTTAAAGTTGATAAGCCGGACGGTTCCTCTTTCTATGCTATTTCCATGGAGACGCGTGATGCTGTCTATCTTATTAAAATGGTTGTGAAGGTAGATGACTATGATGATGCGCAAAATGGCTTATTCCCTGATGCCGCAGGTGCAGAATCTGACGGACCTGCAGAGGGGGAGACTTTCCCGGATAACGATACAGAGAATATGAGCGATGCGGATGATGACGCGGATGCCGATGAATAAAAACTTTTGTAAGATGTAATGCTCCACCGTCTGACCCATAAAATTTTTAATCGGATAATCCTGTGGCTCAACAGGATGCCGGAGCAACGGGAAATTCTTTTGCTTGCTTTTATAGTCGGATTGGGCAGCGGAATTGCAGCAGTTATTGTAAAAGAATTAATAAGTTTAGTACAACATTTGCTGGTTGGCTGGTTTAAGAACCCTTCTTCCGGCATTTTGTATTTTCTATATCCCGGCATTGGAATGCTGCTGGCCTATTTGATTGTCCGCTTTGTCATAAAAGATAACATAAGCCACGGAGTTACAAAAGTACTGCTTGCAATTTCCAGAAATGAGTCTAAAATCAGGCCTCACAATATATGGTCATCCATTGTAACTAGTGCGTTGACAATAGGTTTTGGAGGTTCTGTGGGTGCTGAGGCTCCAATTGTTTACACCGGTGCGGCTATTGGTTCTAATGTAGGAAGAAAAATAGGACTCTCGTATAAAAATATAACGCTGCTTTTAGGGTGCGGTGCCGCCGGTGCAATTGCAGGGATTTTTAAAGCGCCGATGGCCGGAGTCTTGTTTACATTGGAGATATTGCTGTTCAATATATCCATGACTTCCATCCTGCCTCTTGTAATGTCCTCAATCACAGCCACAACTGTGACATATCTCTTTAACGGTAACGCGGTTATTTTTGCAACCACCCTGTCCGTTTTCCGCATGTATAATATTCCGTTTTATATCTTGTTTGGAATTATATGCGGTTTTGCATCTCTCTATTTTACAAGGACAACTCTTTTTATGGAGGACAAAGTGTATAAAATTGTCCATCCTTTTGGGCGATGGTCTATTTGCTCAATTGGACTTGGAATTTTAATATTTTTCTTTCCTCCGCTATACGGAGAAGGTTACGGTTGTCTTACGGCGCTGCTGAATGACAGAGACTTATTTGCAATTGGTACAACTTTTTTCAGCGGCTTTTTTATAAAACCATGGATAATTCCGCTCTTCTTCCTTGGCGTATTTTTCTTTAAAGTTTTCTCCATGACATTTACAAATGCGGGCGGCGGAGTAGGAGGAACATTCGGACCGACTTTATTCATGGGAGGAATCCTTGGGTTTGTTGTTGCAAGATTTTGCAATCTTAGCGGACTTTCAATTCCGGAGACAAATTTTGTGCTTGTGGGCATGGCCGGCCTTATGGCGGGAGTCATGCAGGCACCAATGACCGCAATTGTTCTAATTGCTGAAATTACAGGAGGTTACACGTTGCTGATGCCGCTTATTATTACGGCAGCAATGTCTTATGCAACAATCAGATTGTTTGAGCCTTATTCAATATATACAAAGCGTATTGCAAAGCAGGGGTATCTTTTAACTCACGACAGTGACCAGGCCGTGCTCACTCTTCTTAAGACGAGTGATATGATAGAGAAAGATTTCTCTGTGGTGAATATGAATGAGAGTCTCGGAGAATTTGTTGAGGTGATTGCAGATTCAAAGAGGAATCTTTTCCCTGTCGTTGATCGTCTTGGTGTGCTGCAAGGTATTGTTTCTCTGGATGATGTAAAGGCGGATATGTTTGACAAAAACAAATATCCGGTAGAGCATGTTTACACATACATGAAGCCGGCTCAAGATTATGTATATGAAGATGACCGCATGGATGCTGTAATGAAAAAGTTTGAGACCACCGGAGCATGGAATCTTCCTGTTCTGGATAAGGATGACAGGTATCTTGGATTTGTCTCAAAATCAAATATTTTCTCTGCTTACAGAAATCAGCTGCAACAAGTTTCACATGATTAAGGCATAGTCATTATTGCTGTGTTTATGGACAATTCCGCTCTCTTTTTAAGAGGGCTTTTTTTTATTATCTTGCTGCAACTTTTAAGTGATAAAGTTTAGAGATAATTATCAATTTTTTTTCAAATGGATAAACTGTACGTAGAAAGTATTGCAGGCAAGCTTGCCGTAAAACCTTGGCAAATAGAAAATTGTGTGGAGCTTTTGGAAGAGGGGGCAACGGTTCCTTTTATCAGCAGATATAGAAAAGAGAAGACGGGGTCTTTGGATGATGTGCAGGTAGCGGAGGTAAAGTTTGACTGGGAAAAATTTAATGAGCTGGACAAGCGCAAAGAGGCGGTAATCAAAAGCATTACGGATCAGGAGAAGATGACATCGGAGCTTCAGAAGCAGATTGAGGATTGCATAGACCCGCAGGAATTGGAGGATATATATTTGCCTTTCAGACCAAAGAGAAAGACACGCGCAAGTGTTGCAAAAGATAACGGACTGGAACCTCTTGCCTTAAAGATGATGTCTTTTGATTTGCCAGAACCTGAGGAATTTGCAAAAAAATTTGTGAATGAAAAAGTACCTGATGTCCAGGCTGCTTTGCAGGGCGCAAGAGATATTGTGGCGGAAAATATTTCAGAGTCAAAGGATATCCGTCAGGAGTTAAGAAAATATTATTGCAAGAGCGGAGTTATAAAGGCAAAAGTGGTAAAAGGCAAAGAGGAAGAAGGGGCAAATTATGAGAACTATTTTGACTTTAGCGGAGACATTGCCGGCATGCCATCTCATAGAGTTCTTGCCATTTTGCGTGCAGCAGATGAAGGCGTGCTATCTGCAAAAATATTTGTAGATGAGAACCTTGCAAAGAAAATAATTTCACATAAATTGTTTAACGGGAGACGTTGTACTTCTCATCAACTGTATGAACAATTTGAGATTGCAGAAGGTGATGCTTATAAAAGATTGCTTCATCCGTCTATTGAAAATGAGGCGCTTCACATTGCAAAGGAAAAAGCCGATTTGGATTCCGTAAAAGTTTTTGGTGAGAACTTGCGTCAACTGCTTCTTGCTCCCCCTGTTGGTCAGAAGGCTACATTGGCGCTTGACCCCGGCTTTAGGACGGGCTGCAAAGTTGTATGTCTTGATGCTCAGGGCAGGCTGATTGCTCATGATGTGATTTTTCCGCATCCTCCTGTGAATCAAAAGATAGATGCAATGAAAAAAGTGACTGAACTTGTAGATAAATATAAGATTGAAGTAGTTGCAATCGGCAATGGAACGGCGGCGCGTGAGACGGAGGCTTTCATTAAGAGGCTGAGTTTTTCTCATCCCGTAAAAGTCTTCTCTGTCAGTGAGGACGGGGCCTCAATTTACTCTGCATCAGCTGTCGCCCGTGAGGAATTTCCGGAGTATGATGTAACGGTAAGAGGTGCGGTATCTATCGGGAGGAGGCTTATGGACCCTCTTGCAGAACTTGTAAAGATAGATCCAAAATCTTTGGGAATAGGTCAGTATCAGCATGATGTGGATCAGACTCTTTTAAAAGAGAAGCTGGATGATGTAGTGGAGAGTTGCGTTAACAGCGTTGGAGTGAATCTTAACACCGCCAGCAAGCATCTGCTCTCTTACGTTTCCGGCGTCGGCCCTGCAATTGCCCAGAATATAGTGGATTACAGAAATGAGAATGGCCCTTTTAATTCCCGACAGCAGCTTCTTAAAGTTAAGCGTCTTGGTGCTAAAGTTTTTGAGCAGGCCGCAGGCTTCCTGCGTATCCCCGGTGCTTCCAATGAGCTGGATAACACGGCGGTGCATCCGGAGAGATATGCTCTTGTTGCGCAGATGGCAGGCGATATGAGCGTTCCGTTGCAGGAGATTATTTCCAATCCGATCAAGGTAAATGCTATTGATATAAACAAATACGTTAGCGATGCCGTCGGTCTTCCAACTCTTAAAGATATTATTCAGGAACTTTTAAAGCCCGGACGTGATCCGCGCGAGAGTGCAAAAGAATTTGAGTTCTCTCAGGAAATCTCTACAATAGATGATGTTAAAGAGGAGATGGAACTGCCTGGAATAGTTACCAATATTACAAACTTTGGAGCTTTTGTGGACATAGGTATCAAACAAAACGGCCTTATCCATATTTCCAATATGGCGGACCACTTCATCAAATCTCCAACGGAAGTCCTTAAGCTCCACCAGAATGTAAAGGTGCGCGTCATAGGCGTAGATTTGCAGCGTGGCCGCATTCAATTAAAATTGCTGCAAGCGTATTGATTAACAACGGTTTTGAAATCATTCACCGTGCAGGTTGCGCCATTTTGTAACTGAGTCAAAATGTATTACCTTTGGCCTCCGTTAAATATGGTTGCTATGCCGGAAAAATTAGTCATAATTCCAACCTACAACGAGAAGGAAAACATAGAAAAAATTGCCAGGGTGATATTTGCCTTGCCCGGCGGATTCCATATCCTTGCGGTTGATGACAATTCACCGGACGGAACGGCAAACATCATAAAAAAACTTCAGCAGGAGTTTCCCGACAGATTATTTTTAATTGAAAGGAAAGGTAAGCTGGGGCTTGGAACAGCCTATATTACAGCATTTAAGTGGGGAATAGAACATAACTATCAATATGTTATTGAGATGGATGCAGACTTCTCCCACAACCCGGATGACCTTCCAAAACTTTACAATGCATGCAGAAACGGTGCAGATATGTCAATCGGTTCTCGCTATTGCAACGGTGTAAGCGTAATCAACTGGCCCATAGGGAGGGTTGTAATGTCGTATTTCGCATCTACTTATGTAAGAAGAGTGTTGCACATTCATATTTTTGATTGCACCGCAGGCTTTGTATGCTATAGCAGGAAAGTATTGGAAACTATTGATTTTGACAGGGTAAAGATGCACGGCTACGGGTTCCAGATAGAGATGAAATATACCGCCAGTAAACTCGGATTTAAGATAGCGGAGGTTCCGATTATATTTGTCGATAGAAAAGAGGGTACATCCAAAATGAGTTCCGGTATTTTCGGAGAAGCGTTTTGGGGCGTTATTAAGCTTAAATTCAGAAAGGTAAGAGCAAAAGCAAAAGCAAATGCAAATGCAAATTGAGATGCTTTGATTATAGTCGGCCGATAATTTTTTAACATATAGATTCTTGAAAATTCTTATTAAAAACGGAACATTAGTAAACGAGGGGCTATCTTTTAAGGGTAGCCTTTTGATTCAGAATGCCGTGATATCGAGAGTATTCAAAGAGTCTGATTTTGCTTCTGCCTCAGAATATGAGAAGGAAATAAAAACTGTCGGGAATACATGTGATAAAATTATTTATGCCGATGAACTCCACGTATTGCCGGGGGTTATTGATGACCAGGTGCACTTTAGAGAGCCTGGAGACGGCAAGACGGGGACTATAGAGAGTGAGAGTAAAGCGGCTGTCCTTGGGGGTGTTACAAGCTTTATGGATATGCCTAACAACAATCCTCCGGCAATCACAATAGAGCAGCTGGAGAGGAAATATGATATAGGGAAAGAGCGCGCATTTGCCAATTATTCTTTCTACATGGGTACTACAAATGATAATGTAGAAGAGGTTAAGAAAGTTGATCCGTGCAAGGTTTGCGGGGTAAAGATATTCATGGGCTCATCTACGGGTAATATGCTGGTTGATAATCCTCTGGCGCTGCAAGAAATTTTTGAATATTCTCCCGTTTTAATTGCAACTCACTGCGAGAAGCAAGAAATTATAGATGAAAATTTAAAATTTTATCAAGCAAAGTACGGTGATGATATCCCCGTAAGATTCCACTCCGTAATAAGAAACAGAGAGGCTTGCATTGCCAGCAGCAAGATTGCAATTGCTCTTGCAAAGAAGAACAACGCACGCTTGCATATCTTGCACATCTCTACTAATCAGGAGATTGCAATGCTCAAAAATGAACGGGACGGAATGGCTGCAAACGGTGTTGATGTAGAAAGTTTCATCGGAAAACGAGAAGGGAAAGCAATTATAAGCGGAGAAGTATGCGTCCATTATTTGTGGTTCTGCAACAAGGACTACGCAAAGTACGGCAGCTTAATCAGGTGCAATCCCTCCCTTAAGGATGCGGAGGACATGGAGGCTATAAGAGAGGGAGTGCGCAGCGGAGTAATTAATGTTGTAGCTACAGATCATGCTCCTCATTTACTGGAAGATAAGAAGAAATCATATATGCGTGCGCCGGGAGGAATTCCGCTGGTGCAGTACAGTTTGCAGATGATGCTTGAATTATATAAACGTAGCGTATTCACTTTGCCTCAGGTGGTTGAGCGGATGAGCCACGGACCTGCAAAATGTTTTAATTTGTCAAAAAGAGGTTTTTTAAGAGAGGGCTACTATGCAGATATTGTACTTGTAAACCTTTCTAAAAAAGATTGTTATAGCTCATTGCATCCCGCTTCTTTGTGCGGCTGGAGTCCGTTTTACGTAAAAGATTTTACAGAGTTCGGCGGTCAAAAGGAAGAATCGTCTTTAGCTTTTAGTTCCTTTATAGAAGGGGTTTTTGTTAATGGCGTCCAAATGGTTAGCAATGGCAAGCTCACCGGGGAACGCAATGTTATGAGGCTTGAATTTGACAGGTAGTTTCCCGTCTTATATCGATGCAACAATCTTATCTGTTTTAATTTCATATTGGTAATGAGTATAGGAAATAATAAAGGGGCGGTTTACACCGCTGCAATGATTGCGGTAATTGTATGGGGATTCTCTTTTATATGGGAGAATTTTTTGATTACCAGGAACATACCTATTTTCACTTTTATTTTTGAAAGACTCTTGCTTGCCGCAATTTTCATGTATGCATTTGCAAAAATTTCCGGAAAGTTTCAGAAAATAAAGAAGGGAGATTTCAAGTGGTTTATGCTTCTGGCTTTTTCTGAACCGTTTATCTATTTTATTGGTGAAAATTTTGGAATAAAATATACCGGCTCACCCGTTATGGCAGCCGTCATAATAGCTACCATACCGGTTGTTTGTATAATAATTGAGACTTTTTTTCTAAATATTTCGTTTTCCGTGTGGAAAACAATCGGAACGTTTTTAACAATCGCCGGAATTTTTATGGTAGTTTATAAAGCCGGCGGAATGGGGGTTAAGAATTCTTATGGTATAATCTTATTATTTATGGCTGTTGCCGGTTCTGTTTCTTATTCGTTTTTGGTGAATAAACTTTCAGACAGATACAATGCAATAACAATTACGATGTGGCAATTTATAATTGGTTCGGTGCTTTTTCTGCCGCCGTTTTTATTATTTGGGCTTAAGGGACTTACGCCGGATTATTTTACATTGCCGGTACAGGGGACACTTCTTGCTCTTGCAATTTTATGTTCATGTTTGTGCTTTGCTTTGTGGGTGTTTATTATTTCAAAGATAGGCATTACCAGTGCAAATGTATTTTCCGCAATTATACCTGCTGTTTCGGCTGTAGTTGCATATTATCTTGGACAAGAGGAACTTACCGTGTTAAAAGTCTGCGGAATTGCTTTGGCAATTGCGGGGGTAATTTTGGCTCAGAGGCAGAGTTCAGCAGTTGCCGGTATAGACAAATCTTAGATATTTGCGTGCCCTTTCTGCGAGCGCGTAAATTTTTTTAACCGGAGTTTCCTGTGCATCAGTCATTTTGTAGCGTGGAAAGAAGCGGCTCAAGTGATAGGGGATCATTCCTTTAAACCCGTTGCCACGTTTGTCGGGCATAATAGAGTTCCCGACAGTTTGTAATCCCGATAGCCAGCATGCAATGGAATCTATTTCTTCTTCTGAATCATTCATTCCCGGGACAACCAGCGTAGTAACCTCCACATGAGACACTTTTGCCGCCGTTTTTATGGTGTTCTTTACGCATTCCAAGTCTCCGCCCAGCAGATCATACGTTTTTTGGCCAAACCCCTTTAAATCTATGTTAAATGCATCTATGTGAGGTAGAAGCTTTTGCAGCGGCTTGTCGCAAATCATTCCATTTGTTACAAGGACGTTTTTAAGCCCGTTTGCTTTTGCAAGCCTGGCGCAATCCAAAACAAATTCATATCCGATAAGCGGCTCATTGTATGTATATGCAATACCTATATTCTCTTGTTTTTCAAGTTCTTTAGCTTTTGCTACAAGCGCTTCGGGCGTAAACTTATAGCACGGAAGTTCTTTTTTGCAACTTTCAAGTGTCTTGCCGGCATCGGGTCCGTCACTGAAACCCATCATTGAGATCTCGCTGTTTTGGCAAAAAGGGCAATGCATGTTGCAGCCATAGCTCCCGACGGATAGTATCTTGCTGCCGGGAAAGAATTGCTTAAGAGGCTTTTTTTCAATAGGGTCCAGTGCTATGGAAGTAATCATGCCGTAATTTGAGCAAATTATCCTGCCATCCTTGCAGGAACGTCCGCTGCAAATTCCCGACATGCCATTGGTTAGAGCACAATGATGCGGGCAAAGTTCACATATTATTTTGTTCTCTGACATCACCATCTTGTTATATGTTTTTATAGTACTAACTAAAAAACTATCTATCTATCTATCTATCTAGCCAAATTAATTATTTGCAATGTTTTATTTGTGTCTTGCAACTTCAAATCTTTGCAGGGTATATTTTTCATTCTTTCCGATACCGCCTTTCTGTCTTGCAATATCAATCTGATAATCAACAGTATCAACGCCTTCAAGATTTGGAAGCAACAGCCCTCTGCGTCCCTTGCATGAAACAATTACACCGTAACGCTTTACATCCAACAGGTTTTTATCTTTTACATCTTCAACAGGACCAAGTATATCCACACTATACACAAGTTTGTCTAATTCATTTACTCCCACGGCTTCAAAACGAGGATCTTCAGACCCTGCTAAAACGGCATTGCGAATAATTTCACGGACAATTGATTCTGTTACGGGAGCAATTGTACCAATACAACCTCTCAGTTGACCGTCCTTGTGAATAGAAACAAAAACTCCCGCCCGTTCATGCAGCATCTCCTCAGACAATTCATTAACAGAAAAATATCCGTTTCCGCTGGCGCCGTCAAATTTAGATGCGCCAGGGTCAGTAGAGAGCTTTGCGGTCTTGCCGCTCCTCACATAAGTCTCCAGAGAAAATCTTGCCAGTCGTACATAAATATCCTCATTGCTCTTAATACCGGCAAGTTTGCGTTTTTCATACTCTTGCAGCTGCACGTCAAAATTGCGGGCCGGGTTATCTCCTTCAACTTCAAATGCGGCAACTCCGTAGCCAACCCCAAATGGTCCTTCATGAGAGAGGAGTTCCGCTTTAACTTCCTTGCAATCAAGCGCTCCCGCCATTATCATAAAGGAGCGCAACCCGCACTCTGCCGCAGAATCACAGAATTCGGGTTCAAATGTTAGAAACTTTAAAAAGTCTGCATTTGCCATTGCCTCAATTACTTGCTTATCAAATACCGGCCCGTCGGGAGAAAAACCGTAAGGACCGTCATCAGTCAGCTTGTGTGACAAGTCCCCGCTGGCCAGAAATACTACCCTGCTGTTCAGCTTGTTAGAGACTTCAGTTATCATCTTGCCAAGTTGATAATGTTCTTGAGGCGATAATCCCGATAGTCCTATCCTTACCAGTTTGTAGTCAGTATATAGCTCATTTATAAATGATAGCGGTACCATTACTCCGTGGTCCAACGTTTTATACTCCTCTCTTTCCCCGAGAGTTCCCGCAGGAAAAGATGAATACCTGTCGTGAACGCCTTCAGAATTTGAAGAAGCACTTTTAGAATTTGCATGGGCAGATCTTTCTGCAAGATTGCAAAGCTGCCTTACAAATTCCTCATCATAAGTTACTTCCATCTGCACTTGCGGCGCGCCAAATTGGGAGAAACTTCCCTTTGCTCCGCTGCCGGATGAAATATGAAAGTAATCCGAGTACAAAACAGAGTGCGGAGACGTAAGCACAATCGTCTGAGGCTTAAGGGCTGCAATACGATTTGCGACCTCTTTGCAAGCATCAATCGTCTTCTGAATTTTCCGCTCCTCTCCTTTTCCAATCTGAGGAATTATAATAGGGGGATGCGGCATTATGTATGCGCCGATTATCATGATGGTTTGTTTTTTCTCTTTGTTTGTAAATATACAAAAAGTACATCCTTATTAAATATTGTTGTGATGGCTTATGTACTGGCTGCAAAATAATTTTAAATATAAATGATATAGTGTTAATATTATTGTTAAATTTAAGTAGTTAAATCGTATCACGTTGAATAGTAAGGCTCTATAATTTATATATTCTTAAAATTTAATTGATATGAAGCAGAAAAAACGTTCCTTGTTGTTTTCTTCTTTTGTTGTTTAACCATATCAGGATGTGACAAAAATGAAGATAAAACATAAAAATTCAATTATGACTCAATATGCTGCGTTCAGAAGTGATTTTCAGAAAGTGTTTAATGTAGCAGAGGAAGCGACAGTTACATTTTTGATAGGTAGCTTAGGGACTCCTGCGGTGGGCCTACTTACCAGCGCCACAACGGCTTATATGTCTGCAAGCAAAGCTAAGAGAGATTTTGAAAGATGTACTAAATATGCCCAAGAAGATTATGGAAAAAACTCGTAGAAATCAACTCGTCGTCATTCTAGTATTACTTATATGGGTATTACTGATTAAACCCTTTTTGTTTGAGATGCAAATAAACCATTTATGGGTCCACATTATTAGTTTTATTATAGTCTCATTTGTATTTGTGTGTGGGTTTATATGGTGGAAAGAAAGACCAAAAGAAAAGCAGTATAGATATATTTTTATTCCTTTGTACTGTGCCGTAGTTCTATTTATCCTCTATATTTTCTTTGAAGTATTTAAAAACTATTTTTAATCTTTACTGCAAAAATGGTATAAAAGATATTATAAAAAAGGATGGCCGTAAAAGCCATCCTTTTTTTATTTTTTCAGTAGTTCCAAGCTCCTGTTTACAAATGTATTCAGATCCTTGCCTTTTAGCAGTCCGTTTGCAAGAAGCGCCAGATCCGTCAGTTGTCTCATAAGAGTATTGCCTTGAGCGAATTTGATCATAACGTTGCGGCGTTCTTCCTGTACAGAAGAGAGTTCCTTGTTCAGTTTCTCCTTTTTATCTTTGTCCTCAGTGGAAATCTCCTCATCTTTCTTCCCTTTTGTCTTATCCTCAAGTGCATGGATTGCGTCATGGATGTTGGCGCCCTTTTGAGCAAGGTCTGCGATTTGTGTTCCCGTCTCCTTGTCCTTTGCCTCCATAATACTTTTAACCAGAGGATTCTGAGCGTTCAGCTTAATGGTATATGAGTCAGGCATATCTCCGTAGAAATTAATTCCGCCACCAACTGAAGCCATCTCTTTGTAACGCCTCATAAACTCACTTTGAGTAATAAGAATAGGGGCGGCGTTTTCTCCAAGATTCTCAACATTAAGGTTATAATGCGGTCCTGCAGGAAGCACGGCAGAGAATGCGTTCTCCAAATCCATCTCCTCTCCCTCTTTCAATTTAGATTTCTCCACATCTTTCTTAGGAATCAATTCATCAACACTGTCTGCGTCCACACGTGCAAAGCGACAATCTTTTAGCTTGGATTCCAGCAGGTTGATAAAGTGAGCATCCAGTTGCGTGTCAAAAATCGCAACTTGATATCCTTTGTTTTCCGCCGTCTGGATGTATGCGTATTGCGCAACAGGGTCAGTAGCATATAGATAGACAACTTTCTTATCCTTATCGGTTTGCGCCGGCTCAATCAGCTTCCTGTAATCCTCATAATTCATGTACTTGTAATGGCCTGATGCTAAAGCTCCCGACAGTTTTTGTTCTTTATTTTCCCCCTCTTTTTTCTCTTCCGTTTTGTTTTCCGTTGCCTTCTCATCATATACTTTAAACATTGCAAACTTAAGGGCGCGCTCGCAGAACTTCTCATCTGTAAGCATTCCGTATTCAATGAATATCTTTAAGTTGTCCCATTTATCCTCAAACTCTTTCTTGTTATTCTTTGCAATATCTTCCAATCTGTCGGCGACCTTACGTGTTATGTAAGTGGAAATCTTCTTTACGTTTTCATCTGCCTGAAGATAACTTCTGGAGACGTTTAAAGGTATGTCCGGAGAATCAATTACACCGTAAAGCAAAGTCAGAAAATCGGGAACTATATTCTCTACCTGGTCCGTTACAAACATCTGATTGCAAAACAGTTGTATGCGGTTCTTTGTGATGTCCATTCTGTCTTTAATCTTTGGAAAATACAGAATTCCGGTTAGATGGAAAGGATAATCTACATTAAGATGGATCCAGAAAAGAGGGTCCTCTTTCATAGGATAAAGTTTCCTATAGAAATCCAGATAATCCTCATCTTTTATTTCAGAAGGAGTCTTTGCCCAAAGAGGGGTTACATCATTTATTATATGGTCTTTATCTGTCTCAACATTTTTACCGTCTTTCCACTCTGTCTCCTTCCCAAATGCAATTGAGACGGGCATGAACTTGCAATATTTGGTAAGCAGCTCCTCAACCTTTTCCTTCTTTGCAAAATCTTTGGAATCGTCATCAAGATAAAGAGTTATGGTTGTACCTCTCTCTGTTCTGCTGCTTTCCTCCATAGTATATTCGGGAGAGCCGTCGCAACTCCACTTAACACCCTTTGCCCCTTCAGCCCATGACAATGAGTTAATCTCCACTTTTTTAGAGACCATGAATGCAGAATAGAACCCAAGTCCAAAGTGTCCTATTATACTGTCCAACTGGTCTTTATATTTTTCCAAAAATTCACCTGCGCTGGAGAATGCAATTTGGTTAATATACTTATCAACTTCCTCTGAAGTCATTCCGATACCGCGGTCGGTAATAGTCAATATGTTGGCTTTGTCATCATTGGCAATTTTTATTGTCAGATCTCCAAGTTCTCCTTTATAATCTCCCTTGCCGGCAATGGCCTTCATCTTTTGCGTAGCATCTACTGCATTGGCTACCAGCTCTCTAAGAAAAATTTCATGATCAGAATACAAGAATTTTTTAATGACAGGGAATATGTTCTCTGTGGTTACTCCAATTTTACCTTTTGCCATAATATCTTAATTTTTAATTGTTTCCGTTAATTATTTCCGCGGCTGTGGTATTTGTTGCTTATGCAGAACAGGCCGCTGCTTGTTAATTTATTGCATCGATACAAATCAAACAATGTACCAGCGGAAAATGCTGACAAAATGACAAAATGCAAAGGTGTTTGTTAAGAGGGTGCTGCTTCTCAATGCAATGCCACCGGCCGTGCAGAAGAGTAGTGTGAGTGTTTAAGCTCTATATCGGCTTATGAATCAAGTAGCTTTAGCAGCTTGCGCAGCAACCATTTACGGGTTGCAAACAGTAGCAGGCATCCTGCAATTATCCCGATAGTATCAGCAACGGCATCGGCCGGGTCCTCGCTTCTATAAGTAGTAAGGCCTTGCAAGAACTCGGTGATGAAGGCTGTGCAAATACCGGCAACGATGATAATCAGATACATCCAGCCGTCGGGAATATGAAGTTTATAATTTAATTTAATAAAAAGCCAAACCACAAAAGGGAAAGGGAAGAACATGCAAAAATGGATGCATTTGTCAGTAGGGATGCCAAGAAAATAGTTGCTGATTCCGGTGTCCTTGAAATGATAAAGACATAGGAACAGCAGCACTGCATAATATAGCAGCAGAATGCAAAGCGCTAAATATGAGAAATTTTTTCTTGTCATAAATTTGCTATGAGCTTAATTCTTAAGGTTAACTGTTCAAGTTAAACTGTTCAAGTTAAACTGTTCAAGTTAAACTGTTCACAGACTCTTTAAAGCGGCAAAGTTAACAAAAGATAGGGGTAAAAAAATGGCGGCCGCAAAAGCAGCCGCCTAGACAGTAAAAAATCTTATGAAAATTAAACTTTAGATATCTAATATCTATTTAATTGTTACATTTTTGCTGTCAATCTTCACTTGTGCATT
>DAIRSJ010000001.1:39181-40764 GCA_036804445.1 Candidatus Egerieousia sp. | reverse complement strand
TGTAAATCAGAAACTTTATAACGTTTCATATAATTTTGTCCAAATACAGAGGACACTGTTAGTAATAGGGCGCACGCCGCCAATAAAATCTTTTTCATGCTATAAATGTTTTGTATTATTTCCAAAATTTAAAGTTGTTCTCTTCCGGATTGTTTTGTGCTATAAAGACTTTGATGTTTTTTAGTCCGGCCATTTTCTGGTTGTAGTATTTTTTTAGTATCTTAAATTGCTCATCTTTAGATAATTCGGAAGGTATTTGTTCCGACATTGGAATTGCATCTTCCGTAAGGGCGGATACAACGCTTTTAACTTGAGCTTGTGCTGCATCTCCGGCGTTGCTGCTGGAATTAATTAGGACATTGCCGTAATTTTTCACTTGTTTCAAGTATATGTTCTCCATGGCTGCTACGTTTGTAATTCCTTGAGGAGAAACAAGTTTAACCCGTTCTATATTATTCTCCTTGAGTATGAAGAAAAGACAAATTGCAGCAATCGCAACAGATGGTGTTGCAAAATACAGCAGCGCCTTCTTTGTAGTGAATCTTCTGGCGGTCTCTGCAAACCAATTCCCCGCGGAATTCAAAACATCTTGCAGTCTATTACCGTTATGCGGTGCTTCTGCGACATTTTCATCTGCCTTTTCTTCTGCGCGCACGGCTTCCAGCTTTTTAAGGAACCTATTCTTGTGTTCTGCAGGGAGTTCTCCATTGTCAAACAGATCCCTGTTCTTCTCTACAAAATTTTCCAAATCATTAATCTCTTTCATATCATTCCCTCCTTATAATTGTTTAGTATTGAATATATCATCTTTGTTCAACTCCTCTGCAATCTTGTTTCTGCCCCTCATAAACTGGCTCCTGATTCCACTCTCCGTCAAACCCGTTATTTGTGCAATTTCCTCATAATCATATCCTTCAAAAAGACGGAGTGACACAATCATTCTTGAACTGCAAGGCAGTGACATCAATATTTTTTTTATTTTTCCAATAAGTCTTGCAATATTGCCGTCTCTTTCTTCCTCACCTTCAGGTAGATTCAAACTGACCGCCTTTTCATTATCCTCCAGTCTCTCTGCAGCTTTTAAATCGTCCTTTATATGATCGCGATACTTATCCTCCTTTGCTTTTTTCCTAAGCAAATCAATGGACTTCCTAACGCAGACACTCCGGAGCCATCCCCCAACGTTGTTGATCTTCTCTTTGTCCGGAAATTTATAATATTCAATTACAGTGTCCTGCATAACATCCTCTGCGTCATATGAATTTCCAAGTATTCTCAGACTTGTGAAATACAAGCGTCTGGAATGACAGTTGTAAATATTCTCTATATCCGCCGGGTTGTCTTTCATAATGTCTCACAGGTATGTCGCAGAAGCTGGCTGTTTGTTGCAGATTTTGCACAAAAAATTGCTAAATTTGTGGAATAAGCAATAGAAACGCCTGAAAATCACCGCAAAAGTAATAAAAAATTAAATAATAAAACTATGAATAATTCAATAGCAACTTTTCCAGTTCCTCAGAATGAACCGGTTAAGAATTACGCACCGGGAACTCAAGCTCTTAAAGAACTTGATGCAGAACTAA
>DAIRSJ010000001.1:37488-39081 GCA_036804445.1 Candidatus Egerieousia sp. | reverse complement strand
GCGGTTGCTTCAAAAGATCTTGGCGGTATTCACTTTACCGGCTCAAGCTCAACATTTAACGGACTTTGGAAGAGCGTTGGAATGAACATAGATCATTACAAAACTTTTCCAAGACTCGTTGGAGAGACGGGCGGAAAAGATTTCATTTTTGTTCATAAGAGTGCCGATGCTGATGCGGTTGCAAATGCGGCTTTCTGTGCATCATTTGGATATGCGGGTCAAAAGTGTTCTGCGTGCAGCAGAATGTACTGCCCTAATTCTTTATGGGATAGCGTATTAAAAGGAATAAAGAAGCGCATTGGTGAAGCTAAAGTAGGCGGCATTATGGACCACAATAATGCAGTAAATGCAGTTATCGATGAGGCTTCATTTGATAAAATTGCGGCAGCAATTGAGTTTGTAAAGAAGTCTAAGGATGGAAAGATTGTAGCCGGCGGAAAGCATGACAAGAGCGTTGGATACTTTATTTATCCTACTGTAATTGAGACGTCTAACCCTCATTTTAAAACTATGGAAGAGGAGCTGTTTGGACCGGTTCTTACGGTTTATGTTTATGATGACAACAAACTTGATAAGACACTTGAACTTTGTGAGAGTACTTCCCCTTATGGACTTACAGGTTCCGTATTTGGAAATGACCGTCTTGCATGTGAGGATATTTGCCGCAAGCTTAGATATTGCGCCGGCAACTTCTATATTAATGATAAGACAACGGGTGCAGTTGTTGGTTATCAACCATTTGGGGGCTCAAGAGCATCCGGTACAAATGATAAGGCCGGCAGCATGCTTAATCTTTTAAGATGGGTAACCGTTCGCGCAATTAAAGAGGTTTTAGTCCCTCCTACAAATTGGAAGGGGACAATTTAATATCTGTCGCTACAGATATTTTACAGAAGATTCTAATTCAATAAATATTATGACAAAATCAGTACATCAACTTCACAAAGAGGCAATGGTTGTTGACACTCATTGTGACACTCCGCTCCGTCTTGCTGACGAGCACGCAGACCTTGGCGTTAGAGGAACAGAGGGACATAATGACTTTGTGAGGATGAAAGAAGGCGGCGTAGACGTTTCATTCTACGCTATTTATACTTCCGGTAAGTTAACTCCGGATGAGTCTACCCGCAGAGCTTTGCAGTTGATTGCGCTCACAAGAGATGCAATTGACGCAAATCCTGATAAAGTCGGATTTGCATCAACGGTAAGGCAGGCAAGAGAGTTAAAGGCGCACGGCAGGGGAGCTATCATGTTTGGAATGGAGAACGGTTCTCCGATTCAAAATGACATGGCTTTGCTGCATGAGTTCTATCGCCTGGGTATCAGATATATAACTCTGAGCCACGCATACAATAATCAAATTTGTGATTCATGCGCTCCAAAAGAGAAGACATGGCACGGTCTGAGTCCGTTTGGAAAAAAAGTTGTTGCAGAGATGAATCAGCTTGGTATCATGGTTGATTGCTCACATATTTCCGATGAGTCATTTTATGATTGCCTTAAATATTCAAAAGCTCCTTTTGTTGCTACACACTCTTGTTGCAGAGCGCTTTCCAATCATCCGAGAAATATGACGGACAAGATGATTAAAGA
>DAIRSJ010000001.1:4747-37388 GCA_036804445.1 Candidatus Egerieousia sp. | reverse complement strand
TGGTTGCCAGAGGTTATACAGAGACAGATGTTAAGAATATCCTGGGTGAAAACTTGCTAAGAGTTTTAACGCGTGTTGAAGATTTAGCTTATACGTTTTAAACTGTCAAAGTACAAGTTAAGACAAATAAAAAGAGCCGGTAAAATCCGGCTCTTTTTATTTGTCTTATTACTATTTTTTCAACTTATTTTCCGGTTCCATTAAACCGGCCTTCTTTAGAATTTTATCTAAATCTGTAACCATGTTCCAGCGGTCATGATCATTACGGTTTTCAAATACAAGTACCGTTAGATTTGCGCCCGGGAAGAATGCTTCATAAATTTGGAAACCTCCGTTATCTCCTGTATGATAGACTTTTAAAGGGAATCCGGGTTGTTGCTCTATGAACCAGCCATAACCATAATAAGTATTTGGTCTGTTTTGATAATCGCAGTATTTGCTGCCGGTTACTTTTGTTACCGGAGACTGCGCCTCGCTCTTCATTTTTGCAGAAATAATTTTATTATCTCTCAGCGCCTTTATCCATTTAACAAACTGATGTGTGGATGTGTAAATTCCGCCGTCCGCCTTGGTAGCAAAGAAAGATTCCTCTCCATAATCGTATTCGTGAAATTTCTTTGTACCCTCTTTGGCATCCGGAGTATCAGTAACATAGCCGTGTGCCATGTGAGGAATTTTTCTGTCCGGCTCAAAATAAACCGTGCTGTCCATTCCGGCCGGAACAAAAATGTTATCATGCATATATTGCTCAAAAGGAAGACCGCTTATTTTCTCTATGAACAAATAAAGCAACTGGAAAGTAGGGTTTATGTACTCATACTGAGTGCCGGGCTGAAAATGCAAACTGTCAAGATTTTTCATGTATTCAATAGATTGCATATCAGTTGCTTTTAAAACAAATTCTCTGTCATCTCTTGGACGTGCGTCCGGAATTCCGGATGAGTGAGACATAAGATTTGCAACTGTGATCTCTGAAAACGGTGCTTTCTTAGGAGGCAAATATGGAAGAACCTTTGGAGATACGTCATATATACTCTTATGAATATCAATTAATTTCTGGTCATCCATTTTTAAAATAGCTACTGCTGAAAATTGTTTTGAGCAAGATGCTATGTTAAAAAATGTATTGCCGTCAAGTTTAGACGAGTCTTCATAATTTGCAATTCCATATCCTTTATCAAAAAGAATTGAATCGCCCTTCATTATTAGCACTGCACCTCCGGGATTTGTAAACTTTGGATTTCCATTTCCGTCAACCGAATAATGTGCCGTAAACAGAGAATCTATCTCATCCATGGCAACGGCAACTTTATCTTTGTTTGCTTTCTTTCCGCAGGATACCATAATTAATAGTGTTAATAGGGTTAATGAACTAAAATACAAGCATTTATACAATGCGCAAATAGGTTTTTTACTGTTCATAATATATTGTTTTGATTATTTTCTATTTTGAATCCCGACAGTTTAAATTAATTCTCTTTGCATGCACAATCTGAAAAAGTCCAGAGCGCTTGATGCAAATCTCTTAATGTTCACCGCGCGGGTGTTTCTAAATGTCTTAGTCGTTGTGACTGTTCCATTTGGACCGGAAACCGCAATCCACAGAGTTCCAAGAGGTTTCTCCTTTGTTCCGCCTCCTGGACCTGCAATTCCGGATGTTGCAATAGAGTAGGAGGTCTTAAGTTTTTTCTTAACTCCCTCCGCCATTTCTCTGACGCATTGCTCGCTAACTGCACCGTATGTATCTAAAATTTTTTTGCCGACACCAAGCATTCCCATTTTTATGCTATTGTCATAAGAGATAACGCTTCCGTAAAAATATCTGCTTGCACCTGGAACGGACGTAATGAGGTGAGCTAAAAAACCTCCGGTGCAAGATTCTGCAGTTGAAATAGTTGCCTTCTTTTTTAGCAATATTTTTCCAACTACTTCATAAGGGGCTTCATCATCAAAACTGAAGATAGCGTCTCCTAAAATTTCAGACAAAGAGGCGGAGTATTTTTTTAATTCTTCTTCTCCCTCTTTTTGGGTTGTGCCGTATATTGAAAGTCTCAATCTTACCCCCATAACGGGATCCGGCAAGTATGCAAGATGAAGATTTTCCGGAAGCGCATCTTCCCATTTTTCAATCTTCATGGCCAATGCAGATTCCGGGATGCCGGCTACGCATATTGTCTTATGAAAGATATCATCTAGTTGATAATGCGCTTTTATTGAGGCAATTATATCTGGCAACGAGCGCTCCGTTTCAAACGGTACACCTGGCATTGAGAACAACAGATTCTTTCTTCCGTATCTGCTTTTTGGAAACGAGAACTGCATAATAGGGGCGGTTCCTACTTTGTTTGGAATTACCGTGCATGTTTCAGGAACAAAGGCTTGAAGCTTGTTGATTTCTAACATCTGAACTCCGCGGGCGGTAAGAATTTTCTCAATGATATCATATTGTTCCCTGTTGCGTACATCTTTTTTGCTGCCGCTCAACTCACCTAAAATTTTTTTTGTGATATCATCTTTTGTAGGGCCAAGGCCTCCTGTAACAAGCACAACGTCAGTTGTTTTTAGGCAGTGCTCTATATAGTTCAGAATGTCTTTGCCGTTATCTCCACAGGTGACCATAGAGTTGACCTTTACTCCGATTTTATTCAATTGTACCGCAATCATTGATGAGTTTGTGTCCACAACCTGGCCAATCAAAAGCTCATCTCCAATTGTACATATTGATGCTGTAATCATTTGTTTTAAAATTTATTTTGCAAGATTTTCTCTGTGTGTTATCTATTAATATTCTTAACAAGATATTTATTAATTTTTTTTACAAACCCGGGCCCTTTATATATGAATCCGCTATATACCTGAACCAGAGAGGCTCCGGCATCAAGCATCTGTTTTGCCTGTTGCGGAGACATAATTCCTCCGCTGGCAATTATGGGCAGAGAGCCTCCGGTCTTGCGGGCTATGTATGACACAAAATCCAATGTCTTTTTAAATAAAGGAGCTCCGCTTAATCCTCCGTTGCCAATTGCATCCAGCGTTTTATTGTCTGTCTTTAACCCGTCTCTGCTGATAGTTGTATTTGTGGCAATTACACCGTCGAGACCAGAAACAAGTATTGTGTCTATAATTTCATCCAGTTGTGTATAGGGGATGTCCGGTGATATCTTAAGAAGGATAGGGCGGTAATCATCATACATTCTGCGCAATTCCAAAAGTTTATCTATGATTTCAGATAAGTTTGTGACATCTTGGAGTTTATAAAGATCTTTGACATTAGGACAAGAGACGTTTAGAGCAATGTAATCTACAATATCATATAAATACTCAAAGCAGATTTCATAATCTTTTGCCGCTTGTTCAACTGGCGTATCTTTCCCTTTTGTGATGCTTGCCCCGATAACGCAATTCGGATGGTGCCTTTTGATATAGGATACGGCGTGTTTTACCCCTTTGTTATTTATTCCCATCCTGTTTATAATAGCCTCATCCTTAAGCAGTCTAAAGCATCTTGGCTGTGGATTTCCGTCTTGAGGTTTTGGGGTAAGCGTTCCTACCTCTATAAAGCCAAAGCCAAAATCCGACATATCATTATAGATGTCTCCGTTCTTGTCAAATCCTGCGGAAAGCCCGACGGGATTTTTAAATGTAACGCCAAAAACTTCTTTTTCCAGTTTGGGATTTTTGTAGTTAAACAGCATCCGTACGCATGCTCTTGCTAACGGAACGTCACGCAAAATTTTAAGACCGTTGACAACCAAATCGTGAATTTTTTCCGGCTGCATTGCAAACAGCAGTGGTCTTATTAACTTATACATTATCGTACTCTAGTTTGAATTGGGCAAATTTACTCAAATCTTTTCGTACTCTTCAAAAGAACCGTCTGTATAGAGCAAAATCACCTTTATTAGCTCTTTTATTCGCCCGGCGGTTGATGACGTTGCCCCGTTTATTTGATTCTCAGGGGGTTGAGCGGAGTGTTTTGAGGCTGCAGTTTTCTCATTAACAATCTGTTGCAGCCTTTTCATCTTTGCCTGCATCTCTGCCTTTTCTCTCTCTCTTTTTTGAACTTCCTGCAATGATATTGCCCCTGTATTTTGAACTCCCGACAGTTGATTTATCATTTGACCCTGATCAGAAATTTGTTCTATATCTGATGGAAAATCTTCATCGGGTTTTTCAAAACCAAAGAGGTCAGATTTGTTGCCGGATAAATTTTCGCCGTTTATGTCTCCCAAAATTTCAGAGGAGTTTTGTTCCTCATTTTTCTCCTTTGAAATTACGTCACCTCTGAAATTTTTTAACATATTTCTATACGGTTGACCCTCTCCGGTAAGGAGCCAATCTATATTCAAATTCGGTAATTTTGTCAGTAATCCATGTATCACTTCGTAACTTGGATTGTTACGTCCCCCAAGGATATTTGATAGGGTTGAACGCTGAATTCCCAGAATTGCGGAAAGCTGAGCTGCCGATATTTTTTCCAGGTTTAGAATGGTCTGAAAACGGTCTTTCATTTTTGTAAACTTTAAACACTACAAAATTAAACAATTGTTTATTATTTTTCAAAATATTTTATGTTCACAAAATTGTACAACTTTGTGAACATATTGCGTACCGTTAAAAAAACACCTTTTTAAAGCAAGCTGGAATGGAATTACGCAATTGCACCATAATTTAAAGATGTAATTTAGATAAAAATGGATAATACACTATATTTCAACATATTATAATTGTAAAATATGAATTAAATCATGCAATTGCGCAGTTTTTCAAAAATTAAAGCGTAATTTATTTAATCTTTAACTTTAGGTGTATTTTATTTTATTACTGAAAATCAGATTGTTACAGATTATAATATTTAACAATAACTTTTTGTTATCCTCCGCAAGTAGCCATGCGTGTTAAGCTGCGCAAATGTTTTTAAATTTGTATAATTATGTGAACGCGGTGGTTTTATTTTGTGAAATGTGAATTATGTAAAATTGCTTTATTTTCATTATTTCATCTTAAGCGGACAATTCTGTATCTTTGCACAAAACTTTGAAAATTGAGGCCAAAAATTAAAATATTAGATTTCACCTATTCTCTCCCGGAAGAGAGAATTGCAAAGTATCCGCTGGCAGAACGTGACAGTTCCAAGCTCTTGGTGTTTAGAAAAGATAAAATTTCTGATGATAACTTTTATAATATAAATAAGTACCTTCCGGAGAACTCATTTATGGTCTTCAACAATACTAAAGTTGTTCCGGCCAGACTCTATTTTCGCAAACCCACAGGTGCCGTCATTGAGGTTCTGTGCCTTAATCCTACTGCTCCCAAGGACTATGTGATGTCCTTTGCCAGCGTAGGCAGCTGTGAATGGAATGTGGTACTGGGAAATGCAAAACGCTGGAAAGAGGGTGATATACGGTTTATAGCAGACAATACGGGCAGCGCTTGCATTGCAGATAGCGCCGGTAATGCGGATGACAATATATATAGGTATGCCCAAACGGTTAATTTGAGGGCGGAACTTATAAAGAAGGGTGATGAAAAAGGGTCAGTTGTACGGTTCAAATGGGATACAAATGCCACATTTTCAGAGGTTTTGGATATTTGCGGACAAGTGCCAATCCCGCCTTATCTAAACAGGAAGACGGAGGCAATAGACAAAACACGCTACCAGACAATCTATGCTAAGATTGAGGGTTCCGTTGCCGCTCCTACCGCAGGTCTCCACTTTACGGAGAGAGTTCTTAAATCGCTTGATAATAAGGGTATTAAAAGAGACAATGTGTGTTTGCATGTTGGCGCCGGAACATTTATTCCGGTAAAGAGCGAGTTTATAGCGGATCACCACATGCACACAGAGCCGTTTTCTGTATCCCGACAGTTTCTTGCGGATCTTGCGGCCCTGCGTCCGGGGGAAAAGGTAATATCTGTCGGGACAACAACTACAAGAACCCTTGAATCTTTATATTTTATTGGTGTTCAGTGTATTGAGGCTGGTAATTCTTTAAAACATGCCGGATCCTTAAAAGGTTTTTCTCCGGAAATTGTTGGACAGTGGACTCCTTATGACAGGGAGTATAGTTATACTCTTAAGGAATCTATGGAGGCCATTATCAGATATTTAGACGATAATAACCTGCAACGGCTGGTTGCCGGTACATCTATTATAATAGTGCCGGGATATACATTTCATGTAATTGACATACAAATTACAAACTTCCACCAGCCGCAGAGCACCCTGCTGCTGCTTATTGCGGCAATTGTTGGAGACGGATGGAAATATGCTTACCAACATGCGCTGGAGAACGGCTACAGATTCTTGAGCTATGGTGATAGTTGCTTATTATTCAGAGAATAATCATTGTTTATGGTCTAAAAATCAAATTAGAGAACGATTGAAATTTAATTTATTACCTTTGCCGCGCAAAACAAAACGGCATTCCGTTAATTGGCGGAATTTCTTATTGAAATGGATTTAAGCAAGTTTGACGACATTAGGCCATACTTTGATTCTGAGGTTCACCCTGCGGTGGAGAGAATTGCGGCCAGTCCTTTTATAAAAGATATTGCGGGATTTCTTAAAATTACTGATAAAGAAGAACTTAGAAAGATTCTCCTTTCATGTAATTCCGTGGATGATTTCCAGGATAGAATAATGGCGACGGTTGTTTCCCTTATTCTCAAAAATACTGCCGATAAGGTGGTTTTCAACGGATTGCATTATTTTGACGCAAACCGCACGCACGTTATTATAACAAATCATCGCGATATTGTGCTGGATTCCGCTATAATTCAACTGATTTTACATAATAATAAAATCAAGACCACTGAAATGGCGGTTGGGGACAATCTTATTTCATCTCAGTTTATTGAGGATATCGCCAGGTCAAATAAGATGATTAAAGTCATCAGAACTACTTCTCCTAGAGAGGTTTACACTACATCAAAGATTCTTTCAGAATACATTAGATATAAGGTTGCGGGGCAACGGAGCTCTATATGGATTGCACAGCGCAACGGACGTACAAAGGACGGAGTGGATTTGACCGAGCAGGGGCTTCTTAAAATGTTGGATATGAGCGGCAGCGGAGATTTTGTGAAAGATATGGAAGAACTTGACATACTGCCTGTTGCAATTTCTTATGAATATGAGCCGTGCGATGTATTTAAAACTCATGAGCTTTATGTCTCTCGCAGACAGAAATATATTAAGGGAGAGGATGAAGATTATAATAGTATCCTCACCGGGCTTACTCAGTGGAAAGGAAACATTCACCTTGAATTCACGGAGCCGGTTCTTCCAAAAGAGGTGGAATATTGCGCTCAATTTACTAAGAATGAGCGCTTCCAGGAGCTTGCGAAAATTATTGATAAGCAGATTCACCATTCTTACAAGTTGTGGCCTAATAATTACATTTCTGCAGACTTGCTTGCGGAGGAGGCAGTCGGTTCACCGGCGGACGCTTCAGTATCCGGGGACCAAATAAAAGATAAATACTCGGCTCATTACACTTTAGAACAAAAATCACATTTTGAAGAATATGCAGCAAAGCAACTCAGCACGCTGGAAGGTGACGCTGCGGAGTTGCGTGAAATTTTTCTGGGCATTTACGCTAATCCGGTAATATCGCAGGAACAATAAAAAAAGCCGCTTTTTCAAGCGGCTTTTTTATTGACACACGGGCTGTTACTTGCTATAATCGTAAAATCCCTTGCCTGTTTTTCTACCAAGAAGTCCTGCACGTACCATCTTTTTTAGAAGAGGATGTGGACGATACTTGCTGTCTCCGTATTCATTATAAAGAACCTCCATGATTGCAAGGCAAACATCCAAGCCAATCAAATCTCCTAACTCAAGAGGTCCCATCGGATGGTTAGCTCCAAGCTTCATTGCCGCATCAATCTCATCACGTGTTGCAACGCCGTCTGCAAGAATGCCAACTCCCTCATTTACAAGAGGAATAAGAATTCTGTTAACAACAAATCCGGGGGCTTCATTAACGCTTACCGGAGTCTTGCCAACTGCCTTTGCAATCTCAACTGCCTTGTCGTGAACTTCCTTAGAAGTTAACTGGCCACTGATAACCTCAACCAGTTTCATAAGCGGAACCGGGTTGAAGAAGTGCATTCCTACAACATTCTGAGGACGAGTTGTAAATGATGCGATTTCCGTGATTGATAAAGAGGATGTATTTGTAGCAAGAATCGCCTCCGGTTTGCAAACCTTATCAAGTGTCTGCCAAATCTCTTTCTTTGTTGCCATATCCTCTGCAACTACTTCAACTACAAGATCTGCGTCCTTAAGATCCTCATACTTCATAGTATCGACAATCTTGGAAAGAATGCTGTCCTTTACGGCAGCTTCCATCTTCCCTTTTTCTACGCTTCTTGTAAGGAATTTTTCAATGGCTTTATGAGCCTTGCACAGTGAGGCTTCACTGCGCCCTTTTAGTAAAACGTCATGGCCGGCTGTGGCAAATGCTTGAGCAATACCATGTCCCATTGTACCGTTACCAACTACTGCAACTTTCATATTTATAAGTATTTAAAGTTAAACTATATGTAATTTCTTCTGCCTGTTATGCGCAAAGTTAGGCATAAAACAAACATGTTATATTTTTATCCCGACAGTTATTTCTTTTTCCACTCTGCGGGCCTCTTCTCAAAGAATGCCTTCATTCCCTCCTTTTGGTCTTCCGTGGAGAAGCAAAGAGCAAACAAATCATTCTCCAAAGAGATGGCTGAATCTATGTCTGTTTGCATTCCTTTGTCTATTGCTTCTTTGCTGTATTTAAGTGCAATGGGTGCATTCTTGGCAATTTGTTTTGCCATTGCGTATGCTGCATCCATTAAGGCTTCAGGTTCTACTACGCTGTTAACCAGACCAATACGATATGCTTCATCAGCCGTAATAGGTTTTGCAGTGTAAATAATCTCTTTAGCCTTGCCCGGTCCGACAATTCTCGGAAGCCTTTGCGTACCTGAGAATCCGGGAGTTATTCCAAGACCCGTTTCGGGCTGTCCTATTTTTGCTTTGTTAGATGCAATTCTGATATCGCAGGCCATTGCAAGTTCGCACCCTCCTCCAAGAGCAAAACCGTTTATTGCCGCTATAACTGGCTTATCCAGATGTTCAATTTTTCTGAATACCGCAGAGCCTTGGACACCAAAGGCTTTACCTTCAGTAGCATTCATTGTGCTCATCTGAGAAATGTCCGCGCCTGCTACAAAAGCGCGTCCTTCACCTGTAATAACTACTACCGAAACATCCTCATTAGCAGCAATTTCCGTGAATGCTTTATCCAGTTCCGAGAGGATGGTAGAGTTAAGGGCGTTCATTGCCTCGGGATTATTAATCTTTATGGTGCAAATTTTATCCTTTACGTCTACTATTAACTTTGTGTAATTCATAATGTTATATTATATTTTGCTTTATTTTACTTTGCTTTATTTATCCGCCTTGTATATTATTCTGTACTGTTTTTATCTTGCTTATCTGTCTCATTATCAGGAGTATTATCCATTATTACATTCATGTGCGGATAAGGAAAACTTAATCCGGCCTTTGGGAACTCTTCGTATACTTTTTCAGTTACGTACGTTAGAGCGGTAAAATAATGTTCTGTTTTTACCCAGCCTCTTCCCAATATGTCAACTGAACTTGCGTTTAAATTAATCACATACGCAGACGGCGCTTCCGGTGCATTTTCTTCCATTATATGCGGACATTCTTTTATAATCTTTATTAATAATGTTTTAGCCTTATTCACATCATCCCCGTAAGTAATGCCAATGGTCCAGTCGCATCTTCTTGTGCCCTTATCTGAATAGTTGTTAATTATTCCGTTGAATAGTGAACCGTTTGGAAGAATTATATTTTTATTATCCGGAGTAGTCATGTGCGTGGAGATAATTTCTATTGCGGAAACTGTGCCGATATACCCCTGCGCCTCTATAACATCTCCTACTTTAAAAGGCTTGAATATCAGAATCATAACACCACCTGCAAAGTTTTGCAGAGTTCCGGACAGCGCCATGCCTATTGCAAGACCGGCACCTCCAAGTAAAGCCACAAAGGAAGTTGTGTCAATGCCGAGAGTATCTATCGTGACAATAATAAGAATAAGTGTGAGCAGAATGCTTATGGTGCTTAGCACAAAGGAAGACAGTGAGGGGTCAACGTCCTTTTTTGTGAATATTCTTTTTGTGATTTTCTTTATTTTCTTTATAATCCACGCTCCCAGCAGATATATTACAATGGCTGCAAGTATCTTTGTTCCAAGGTTTAGTCCTTTGTCTGTAACAAAGGTGAAAAGCTGGTCGGTATCCATGTGAGACACGCTGTCGACAGTTGCTTTAATCCCAAGTGTATTTGGAAGGAGAGAGTCTGCTTTTGCAGTAGCCTCTTGAGTTACCTGTTGTGCTTGGGCGGCAAGTTTTTGCGCATTATCTGAAAGGTTGACGCTAAGAAGTGTTAAAAGTGAATTAAATAATACATTCATAAATACTTACAGGTTCATTTTTACTCTTAATTATCATGATCCTTGCCATTCTTTTTACGGCAATGTGTGCAAATTTATCAAAAAAGCCCTTCATAACCCTTTAAAACGTTAAAATATTATTCACATTCAAATGTTTATAAAATATAACAACGTTGTTATATTTTTTGTTATTTTTTTTGTTATATTTGCAAGCCGCAGGCGGGACGGGCTGTTTTGGCAATGTATGCTTGCGAATTTATTATAGATAGTAGAGTCTAAAAGAAATAATTAATAATTTAAACTTTTTGTATATGAACAAAAGAATTTCATTGCAGGATGCCGTTTCTAAGATTAAGGACGGTATGACAGTTATGGTTGGCGGATTTCTATCTGCCGGTTCTCCTCTAGATATCCTTGAGGCTCTCTCAAAGACAGGAGTTAAAAATTTAACAATAATTTCCAATGATACTGCTTATCAGGGAATTGGAAACGGTAATCTGATTGGCAACCATCAGGTTTCTCATCTTTTTGTATCTCACATCGGGACAAATCCGGACACCGCGGCTCAGATGAATGCAGGTGAACTTAAAATCGAATTCTGCCCGCAAGGTACTTTGGCGGAGAGAATTCGCTGCGGTGGTTGCGGACTTGGCGGTGTTCTTACCACAACAGGTCTCGGAACAGTTATGGAGTACGAGCAGGATGGAAAAACTCCTAAGCAGAAAGTTACCGTTGACGGAAAGACTTATCTGCTGGAGAAACCGCTTCATGCAGATGTAGCTCTTATTGGGGCAACTGTTGCTGACGAACTTGGAAATTGCTCTTATGTAGGTACTTCACAAAACTTCAACCCTCTTATGGCAACTGCAGCTGATGTAGTTATTGTTGAGGCCGAGAATATTGTTCCTGCGGGAACATTTAAACCTGAGGAGATTATTACACCTTCTCTATATGTTACTTATCTATATCAATCTACTAACAAGCTTCAGAAAGTGAGAGAGTAATCCTTGCGTAACGGCTATTAATAAAAGAATTATAATGGTAAAGAAATCACTTATCAGATTGAGAATGGGCGGAGAAGATGCTCATTACGGCGGCGGACTTGTAGACGGAGCTCACATGCTTAAGCTTTTTGGAGACGTTGCAACAGAACTATTGATTATCAATGACGGAGACGAAGGTCTTTTTAAAGCTTATGATAATGTGGAGTTTATAGCTCCCGTTCATGCAGGAGATTATATTGAGGCTACCGGAGAAATAACTCATGTCGGCAACACTTCCAGAAAGATGGTGTTTGAGGCAAAAAAGGTAATTGTTCCCCGTCCTGATGTATCTGACTCTGCAGCGGATGTTTTGGAAGAGCCGATTTTAGTTTGCAAGGCTAGCGGAACATGCGTTGTCCCTGCAAAGTGCCAGAGAAATAAATAACAAATAACTGTCGGGAACTAAAAAATCACGACGGTAAATTTTAAGGAAATGGAGAAATTAATTATAACAAATTGTGTGAGCGGTGCGGAAGTTACAAAAGAGAATAACCCTGCAGTGCCTTATACAGTAGATGAATACGTAAGAGAGGCCAAGAGCGCTTATGAGGCCGGAGCAAGCATCATTCACCTTCACGTAAGATATGATGATGGAAAACCGACTCAGGATAAGGCCAGGTTTAAGGTAATAATGGATGCCATCAGAAATGTTTGTCCTGATGTTATCATTCAACCCTCTACCGGCGGTGCTGTCGGAATGACAAATGACGAACGTCTTCAGCCGACTGAACTTAATCCGGAAATGGCTACACTTGATTGTGGCACAATGAATTTTGGAGGTGATGATGTTTTTGAAAATACAGAAAACACCATTAAGTATTTTGGTCAGAAGATGATTGAAAGGGAAATTAAACCTGAGTGCGAAGTTTTTGACAAGAGCATGATTGAGATGTGCCTGCGTCTTGCAAAGAAGGGGTATGTAAAATATCCTATTCATTGGGATTTTGTAATGGGGGTTAACGGAGGAATCGGAGGAGAAATCAGAGACTTCGCATTCCTTGCAGGCTCAATACCGGCAGGTTCCACATATACCGTAGCCGGTGTAGGACGTTATGAATTTCCTCTTGCTGCAATGGCGATTATTCACGGAGGTCACGTAAGGGTTGGCTTTGAGGATAATGTTTATATATCCAAGGGCGTTCTCGCAAAGAGCAACGGAGAGCTTGTAGCCAAAGTTGTACGCCTCGCAAACGAATTTGGAAGAGAGATTGCAACACCTGCAGAAGCACGTCAGATACTGGGACTTGCGCCGCTAAAGAAATAACGGAGAAGCCCCGTATTTTTTTGAAAATCAAATAACAATTAAATAAATAACAACATTTAAAACATTAAGTTTTATGCAAAAGAAAGGTAACAAATACGGAACACACAGAGTGATCTCACCAAAGGGTGTGCTTCCACAGCCGGCTGATAAGGTTGATAACAACATGGATGAAATCTATGATAATGAAATCCTTATCAACGTTCAAACATTAAATATTGATTCTGCTTCATTTACAGATATTTCTACAAGAGCAGGCGGCGATAAGAAAAAGATTGCCGAGATTATGATGGACATCGTTGCTAAGCAAGGAAAACATCGCAATCCGTGGACAGGTTCAGGCGGAATGCTTCTTGGTAAAGTTGAGAAGATTGGCGACGCTCTTAAGGGCAAGATTGATCTTAAGGTTGGAGATAAGATTGCAACATTGGTTTCTCTATCTCTTACCCCTCTTAGAATTGACAAGATTAAAGAGATTCGCTCTGACGTTGATCAAGTAGATATTGAAGGAAAAGCAATTCTGTTTGAGAGCGGAATTTATGCTAAAATTCCTACAGACCTTCCAGAGAAACTGGCTCTTTCAGCTCTTGACGTAGCAGGTGCTCCTGCACAGACAGCTAAGCTGGTTAAACCGGGTGATACGGTTCTTATCATTGGCGCAGGCGGAAAGAGCGGAATGCTTTGCTGCTATGAGGCTAAGAAGAGAGCCGGTGTTACAGGTAAAGTAATCGGATTATGCCACGGCGAGAAGAGTGCTAAGAGATTGGAGGATCTTGGATTCTGCGATGAGGTATTTACTGCTAACGCAACTCAACCTGTTCCTGTATTGGAGAAGATTGAAAAACTTACCGATGGTAAGCTTTGCGATGTTACAATCAATAATGTAAACATCAATGACACAGAGATGACAAGCGTTCTTTGCACAAAGGATGACGGCGTTGTATATTTCTTCTCTATGGCGACAAGCTTTACAAAAGCAGCTCTTGGAGCAGAGGGCGTAGGAAAAGATGTTACCATGATTATCGGTAACGGTTACACTAAGGGTCATGCGGAGATTACTCTTCAGGAACTTAGAGAGTGCCCTAAATTGAAGAAGATTTTTACTGAGCTATATGCTTAATTATTAACCGAATATGACAGCAAAATATTCAAACGTTTCCAGGAGAAATGAATTGTTCCCAAAGGTTACGGATGCCGAGTGGAATGATTGGCATTGGCAGGTCAAAAACAGAATAGAGACTTTAGAAGACCTTAAGAAATATGTTAAGCTTTCTAAAGAAGAGGAAGAGGGAATCAAAGAGTCTTTAAAGACTTTGAGAATGGCCATCACCCCTTACTACTTAAGTTTAATTGATCCTACTAATCCGGAAGATCCTGTTAGAAAGCAGTGTATCCCGACAATTTATGAGACTCATAAATCTGCTGGCGATTTGTTGGATCCGCTACATGAAGATATTGACTCTCCTGTTCCGGGATTGACTCACCGTTATCCTGATAGAGTTCTTCTTCTTATAACTGACATGTGCTCAATGTATTGTCGTCACTGTACTCGCAGAAGATTTACGGGTCAGACGGACAAGGCAAACTCAATGGATAATGTTCAAAAGGCTATTGAATACATAAGAAATACTCCTCAGGTAAGAGATGTTCTTCTTTCCGGCGGAGATGCGTTGATGGTTTCAGATGAGAGACTGGAATCTATCATTAAAGAGCTTCGTGCGATTGACCATGTCGAAATTATCAGAATAGGAACAAGAACCCCTGTCGTATGCCCTCAGAGAATTACTCCGGAACTTTGCAACATGCTTAAGAAGTATCATCCTATTTGGCTTAATACACACTTTAATCATCCTCAGGAAGTTACAGCTGAGTCAGCCGCTGCTTGCGCAAGACTTGCGGACGCCGGCGTTCCATTGGGAAATCAGTCAGTTCTTCTAAGAGGCATCAATGATTGTGTAAATATTATGATGAAACTTGTGCATGAGCTTGTAAAGATTAGAGTTAGACCATATTATATTTATCAGTGTGATTTGTCCATGGGTCTTGAACATTTCAGAACTCCTGTAAGTAAAGGCATTGAGATAATGGAGGGTCTTAGAGGACACACAAGCGGATTTGCAGTTCCTACTTTTGTAATTGACGCTCCCGGCGGAGGAGGCAAAACTCCGATCATGCCTAACTATATCATTTCTATGGCTCCCGGAAAGGTTGTTCTTAGAAATTATGAGGGCGTTATTACAACCTATACAGAACCGACGGACTACAAAGACGAGAAGTGCAATTGCAAGTATTGCAAAGAGAAGCACGAGTGCGAGGGTGTGGCAGGTCTTCTGGAAGGCAAAGGTATGTCTATTGAACCGGCTCATCTGGAGAGAGTTGAGAGGGCAAAGAGACGCGGAGCAATGAAAAAGTAATTATACCGCATTATGTCTTTCATTGGTGAAATAACAAAGTACAGGAGCCTCTCTATTGTAGGCCTTGAGAAGAATACCGGGAAGACAGAATGTTTGAATTTTATCCTTAAAAGGTTGCCGTCACAATGTAAGGTGGCGGTAACCTCAATCGGGATAGACGGGGAGAGCAAGGATCAGGTGACCGGAACGGCCAAGCCTGAGATAGCATTGAGAGAGGGGATGTATTTCTCTACTGCCGAGGTGTTTTACAGGTCACGACGGTTATTGAGCGAATTGGTAGAGATTACAAATGAGAGAAGTTCATTGGGAAGAATTGTTACCGCAAAAGTGTTGATAGGGGGGAAGATTTTGCTTAGCGGTCCTTCATCTGCAGCATCTCTAAGACGCTGGGTTGCAGGAGTTAATAAGCTTAACGTAGATCTTGCAATTATAGATGGAGCGTTATCCAGGTTAAGCAGCGCATCTCCGGCTGTGAGCGAGAGTTTGGTTTTAACAACGGGAGCCGCCTATTCTGTTAATATGGAGAGACTTGTGCGGAAGACAAAATTCATTGTGGAACTTGTCGGGATAGAGAGAGCGGAAGAGTCTCTTAGGGGGATTTTTATGGATATTGAAAGAGGTGTGTGGGGATTAAGCCGTCAGGGTAAGTTGATAGATTTCAAAGTAGCATCATCACTTGTTATTGACAAAATACAGGATAGTTTGACAAGAGATTGTAAAGCTGTATTTGTTGCGGGGGCGCTGACGGACAGGTTTCTGAATATGATTTCAGATTCCGTGGAAGTAAAAGAAATTATACTGCTGGTCAGGGATTTTACAAAGATTTTTGTAACAGAAGAGGCCTACAGATTGTTCATCAAAAGAGGGGGAAGGATAGAGGTCCTTCAAAAGAGCAGGCTGATTGCCGTATGTGTAAATCCTACTTCTCCGCGCGGAATAGTGCTTGATTCCGATGTATTGTGCGAGAAGTTGCACGAGGCGGTAAAAGTACCTGTATATGACATAGTTAAGAATAGAGATGAAGTATAATATATTTGGAGAACTGAGTGTAGATTAATGAGTTTTTGAGATGCTTTTTAAGAATTTTTTAGATAGTCCATGCGGGTTCAGATTCATGTTTGATTCTCTGCAGTTGCAAAGCAGCTGCGGCAGAACCAGATTACTGGAGACTGAGATGATGACCGATGCGGCCGAAATTAAGGACTGTTATGAGAAACTCCATAATACTTACGATTCTATTTACGGAGAGGGTAAAAATTCTTTAGCTAAACTGGATACGCTGGATCACAGGCTGATGTGTTTGCGTGATATTACCGGAACATTGTCCAGGCTTAATAAAGATGTTGTGCTGGATGATATAGATTTATTTGAAATCAAATATCTGGGTTTGTTGTGTTCATCTGTGACTGATATGGTTAATGACCTTGGTCTCAAAGATGTACAGCTGCCAAATTTGGAGAGTGTTATCTCTATTCTGGATCCGGACGGAATGAAGATAGAGAGTTTCTATGTGTATGACTCTTATTCTAAGGATCTTGGAAGAATCAGAACTGAACTTAAAAAACTTCAGGCGGCTGAATCTGCGGGTAAGAATGACGGGGCTACCGATGATAGAATTGTGAATTTGGTTGATAAAGAGCAGCTTTTGGAGAGCAAAATAAGAGAAGAGCTGTCGGGGAAATTAAAAAGGCACTCAAAAGATTTATATGCTGCGATAGACGGGATGGCGGCGCTGGATATACTACTTGCAAAGGCGCAGCAGATTAAAAAAATGAAGATGTGCTTCCCTAAGATTTCTTCTGACGGGCGCACTGTTTACAAGGGAATCTTCCATCCGCAGATTGTGGATATTTATGATAAAGAGAATGTTACGGCTTTGTCTGCAAAAGAGAAGAAGAAGTTTGTGCCGGTTGATATAGATTTTGAATTGGAACCTGTAACTATCATTGGTGCAAATATGGGCGGCAAAACGGTTGTGCTTAAAATGACCGCGCTTAATCAGCTGCTTTTCCAATTTGGTTTTGGGGTTGCGGCCGGGAGTGCGGTAATTGATATAAAGGATAATGTGATGGTATGCATTGGGGATGAGCAGAATGAATTGAGCGGACTCTCTTCTTTTGCGGGTGAAATAAAGGCTGTTAATCAGGTGCTTAGGAGCGCGGATGCGGGAGAGAGAATTTTGGCGCTGATTGACGAGCCGGCCAGAACTACAAATCCTATTGAGGGAACGGCGCTTGTGACTGCGCTGCTTAATGTGTTAAAAGGCAAGAAGTTATCTGTGCTGCTTACAACTCATTATAACATTGCGGGAGATTTTTTCCGCAGACTTAGGGTGAACGGACTTAAGGATGGGAAAATGGATTACAGATTGCAGGAGACTCGTAGCGGGGATATTCCGCATGAGGCAATTAACATTGCGGAGAGTTTAAATATTAATCCACAATGGATTGCAGAGGCTAAAAAAGAACTCGAAAGGCAGAAAAAAAATAGCTGTCGCGATTTAGAAAATTAAATAGTTAATAATTATAATAATTAATAAATAATACTTCACACTAAAAGTAATTTAAAATGCAGAGTAAATTAGGTTTAGACTTTAATAAGGTTGCAAGGGCAAAGGGGCTGGCAAAAGACATAGCTACCGATGTGCAATCTTTTGTGGAGCACTATACAACTGTGGCAACAGAGAGAACCATTTGCCGTGCGCTTGGAATTGACGGCGTGGATGAGAATATGGTGCCGATTCCAAACAGAGTTGTAGATGAGCTCAAAGACAAGGGTGTGCTTGGACAAGGCGCTTTGTTCTATATTGCCAACGCAATGATTAGCACAGGGTTGCAGCCACAGCAAATTGCGGAAAAAATTGCAAAAGGAACTCTTGATATAACTAAAGAGGCAAAGGTTACGGACTGGAATATTTTGATGAAAACTATTCAGCCTGTAATAGATGAAACAATCAAAAAAATCAGAGACCGTAGACTGAGAAGAGAGGAATATATTAAGGAGTACGGGGAAGATACCAACAGACCTTACATATATATAATTGTCGCAACAGGTAATATCTACGAGGATTGCATTCAGGCTCAGGCCGGTGCAAGACAGGGGGCGGATGTCATTGCTGTTATCAGGACAACCGGGCAAAGTCTTCTTGACTATGTTCCTTACGGAGCAACAACCGAGGGATTCGGCGGAACGTTTGCAACACAGGAGAATTTCCGCATTATGAGAAAGGCTCTTGATGAGGTTGGCGAGGAACTGCATCACTATGTTCGTTTGTGTAACTACTGTTCAGGTCTTTGCATGCCGGAGATTGCAATTATGGGAGCCCTTGAGGGATTGGATGTTATGCTGAACGATGCCCTTTACGGAATTTTGTTCAGAGACATTAACATGCAGAGAACTTTGGTTGACCAGTACTTCTCCAGAATAATCAACGGATTTGCCGGTGTCATAATAAATACGGGAGAAGATAATTACCTGACAACCGCGGATGCAGTTGAGGCCGCCCACACGGTTCTTGCTTCTGACCTGATTAACGAGCAACTTGCTTTGTTCTCCGGTCTTCCGGAGAAGCAGATGGGACTTGGACATGCGTTTGAAATGGACCCTATGCTTAAGAACGGATTTCTTTTGGAACTTGCTCAGGCTCAGATGACAAGAGAAATATTCCCGGACGCTACGCTCAAGTATATGCCTCCTACAAAATTCATGACCGGTAATATTTTCCGCGGTCATATTCAGGATGCGTTGTTTAATGTTGTCGGAATATGGACGCATCAGGGCATTCAGCTTTTGGGTATGCCGACAGAGGCAATACATACTCCTTTTATGTCAGACAGGTTTTTATCAATAGAGAATGCCAGGTATATCTTCAACAATATGCATGACATTGGAGAGGAGGTTGAATTTAAGCAGGACGGAATAATTCGTAACCGCGCTAAAGAGGTATTGGACAAGGCAATAGAACTGCTTAGCCAGATGAAAGAGAAAGGCTTGTTTAACTCTTTGGAAGAGGGAATTTTTGCAGATGTGAAGAGACCTAAGAACGGAGGAAAGGGACTTGCCGGAGTTGCCGAGAAAGGGGCACATTATAGAAATCCATTTATTGACTTAATGAAAGGGAGGAAATAAAGATGAGTGAAGGTTTGTATTCAATGGAGGCCAAGAATTTTGATAAAACACTTGACCTTAAGAAAGTAAAGCCTTATGGCGATACAATGAATGACGGCAAGGTACAGTTAAGTTTTACACTGCCTGTACCTGCAGGGGCGGAGGCTGTTGAAGCCGCAAAGCAACTCATTAAGAAGATGGGATTTGAGAATCCACTGGTTGTATTTTCTCAGGAACTTACGCCCGGATTTACATTCTTTAATTGCTACGGCAATCTTACCCATACTGTAAATTATTCTGACATTAACGTTCCAAAAGTTGACTCAAAAGTTATGAGCATGGACGATACTGATACTTACATTCAGGAGAATGTCGGGCGTCCTCTTGTTGTAGTTGGAGCGAGTACCGGAACGGATGCGCATACCGTTGGTATTGACGCAATTATGAATATGAAAGGTTATGCCGGACATTATGGTCTGGAGAGATATAAAATGTTTGATGCTCATAATCTTGGAAGCCAGGTTCCCAATGAGGAATTTCTTGCAAGGGCAATAGATATGCATGCGGATGCTCTGCTGGTTTCTCAGACTGTAACTCAAAAGGATGTTCATATCAAGAATCTGACAAATCTTATTGAACTTATGGAAGCTGAAGGACTTAGAGATAAAATGATAGTTGTCTGCGGAGGTCCGAGAGTTAGCCACGAGCTTGCAAAAGAACTAGGATATGATGCAGGATTTGGAATGAACACTTATGCGGATGATGTTGGCTCTTACATTGCCGAGGAGTATGTAAAGAGACATCCCAAAAAATAAATTGTCGAGATATAATACTGAATAATAAGATTGTACGGAACAAAATAATTAACAATAATTAATTTTAATTAATCATGATGGATAAAAATCAAATTAGAGAGTTCATAGCCAAAAGGGCTGCTCTTGAAGTTAAGGACGGAGACGTCGTTAATTTAGGTATTGGTTTACCTACGCTTATCCCAAGCTTTTTGCCTGAGGGTGTAAAGTGTACTATTCAGTCAGAGAACGGTGTTCTTGGAATGGCTGCAGATCCTGGTCAGGGAAAGAGAGATTCTCACTGGATTGATGCAGGCGGCGGATATATTTCTTATGAGGCGGGTGCAGCATCTTTTGATTCTGCAACTAGTTTTGGAATGGTCAGAGGAGGACATGTAAATGTCACATTTTTAGGTGCTCTGGAAGTTGACGAAAAGGGTGACCTTGCAAATTGGATTATCCCCGGAAAGAGAGCTCCCGGAATGGGCGGCGCAATGGACCTTCTTGTTGGTGCTAACAAAGTTATCCTTACAATGGAGCATACTGCAAAAGGCAATCCTAAAATTCTTAAGAAATGCCGTCTGCCGTTAACAGCTGCAGGTCAGGTAAATATGATTATCACCGAGATGGGCGTAATGAACATCACAAAGGATGGTATCGTTCTTACTGAAATTAACCCCGAGTTTACACCTGAGCAGGTTCAGGCTGCCACTGAGGCTACCCTGATTGTTGCAAAGGATTTAAAAAAGATTCAATTATAATTTAATAATGTACTATGGATTTTGAATTGACCAAACCCCAAAAACTATTTCAGCAGATGATCCGCGAGTTTGCGGAGAAAGAGGTAAAACCCCTTGCTGCTGAGGTAGATGAGGAGGAGAAGTTTCCGGTAGAGAACATCCAAAAGATGGCAAAGCTTGGAATCTTTGGAATCCCTACCCCTAAAGAATACGGAGGCGCCGGCGGTGACCACGTTATGTATACCATTGCAGTTGAGGAACTTTCAAGAGTTTGCGCAACTACTGGCGTTGTTGTTTCTGCACATACTTCTCTTTGCGAGGATGCAATTCTTGACAATGGAACAGAAGAGCAGAAGAAAAAATATCTTCCAAAACTTGCAAGCGGTGAATGGCTGGGAGCTTTTGGCTTAACTGAGCCTAATGCCGGAACAGATGCTTCTGCGCAGCAGACAATGGCTGTAGAAGACGGTGATTATTACGTACTTAACGGCACAAAAATTTTTATCACCAATGCAGGTTATGCGCATGTTTATGTAATTGCCACCATGACGGATAAGTCAAAAGGCAATCACGGAATAACTACTTTTATTGTGGAAGAGGGAACTCCCGGATTCTCAATAGGAAAGAAAGAGCAGAAAATGGGTATCAGAGGAAGCGCTACATGCGAGCTGATATTTGAAAACTGCAGAATTCCAAAAGAGAATATGCTTGGCAAACTTGGAGGCGGCTTTGCAATTGCGATGAAGACTTTGGACGGAGGCAGAATCGGTATTGCAGCTCAGGCTCTTGGTATTGCCCAAGGTGCTATGGATGAGACTGTTAAGTATTGCATGGAAAGAAGACAATTCGGTCGTACTCTTTCTCAGTTCCAAAATACTCAATTCCAGTTGGCCGATCTTCAGACAAGAATAGAAGCTTCCAGATTTTTAGTAAGAAGCGCTGCCTGGAAGAAGGACAAGGGAATGAAATTCTCAACCGATGCAGCAATGGCAAAACTATTTGCCGCCGAGACTGCTATGGATACAACAACAAAGGCTGTACAGTTCCACGGCGGGTATGGCTATACTAGAGAATATCCTGTCGAGAGAATGATGAGAGATGCCAAGATTACAGAAATATATGAGGGCACATCGGAAGTACAGAGAATGGTAATTGCAGCTCAGCTGTTCAAAAAATAAGGAGAAGTTATGAATATAGTAGTTTGTATTAAACAAGTTCCGGATACCACAGTTGTAAAGATTGATCCGGTTAAGCATACTCTTATCCGTGAGGGTGTTCCGTCAATTATGAACCCTGATGATAAGGGAGGACTTGAGCTTGCACTTCAGCTAAAGGAGCAGTGTGGTGCAAATGTAACTGTTATCACGATGGGTCCTCCTCAGGCAGATGCAATTTTGAGAGAGGCTTTTGCAATGGGTGCCGATAAGGCTATCTTATTGACAGACAGAGCATTTGCCGGTGCGGATACTTTGGCTACATCACGCGCTCTTGCCGGAGCTCTTAAAGTTTTGGATTATGATCTTGTTATTACCGGACGTCAGGCTATTGATGGAGATACTGCGCAAGTAGGTCCTGAAATGGCTGAACATCTTGAACTTCCACAGGTTTCTTACGTAATCGGACTTGAAAATAAAGGTGAAAACAAGTATGTTGTAAAGAAAGAGACGGAAGAGGGTTATGAACTTTTGGAAGTTGAAGGTCCTGTTCTGTTAACTGTTCTTGCGACTGCTTACAAAGCAAGATATATGACAGTAGGGGGAATTATTGACGCTTACAATAAAGAGGTTGAAATTTGGCCTGCAAGCAAGATAAAGGTAGATCCTGCAGATCTAGGTCTAAATGGCTCGCCTACAAAGGTTAAGAAAGCGTATCCAAAAGACACCAAGGCTGCCGGACAAGTTTATGAGGTTGACACTGAACAAGCTGTTGATGTTATTATCAATAAGATGAAAGAAAAATTTATTATTTAAATGCCTAATACTAAAAGAAATGAACATAGCAGAATATAAAGACGTTTACGTTTTCGTTGAGCAAAGGGAGGGAGAAATTCAGCCGGTTGCTTTAGAGCTTTTAGGTAAGGCCAGGGTACTTGCCGATGCCCTTGGAGAGAAAGTCGTTGGACTTTTCCCCGGATATAAAATTGCGGATAAGGCAAAAGATCTATTTGCTTGGGGTGCTGATAAGGTGATAGTTATAGATAAACCGGAACTAAAGGATTATCTGACAGAGCAATATTCTCAGGCACTTTATCAGGCTATTGAAAAATATAAACCAAGTGTTTTCATTTTGGGTGCAACAACAATAGGCAGAGATCTTGGACCGAGATTGTCGGCAAGATTGGCTACTGGTCTGACTGCAGATTGCACAGGACTTGATATTGTTGAGGACAGGCAGCTTATGATGACTCGTCCTGCATTTGGCGGTAACTTGATGGCAAATATTCTTTGTCCCGATCACAGACCTCAGATGTCGACGGTGCGTCCCGGCGTTATGCAAAAAATGGAAAAGGATACTTCTCGTAAAGGCGAGGTAGAATCTTTTGATCCTAATTTTGATAAATCAAAGTTCAAAGTAAAATTTGTTAAGGCTGTCAAAGAGAACAAGGGACAGATTGATATTACAGAGGCTAAGATTCTTGTCAGCGGAGGCCGCGGGGTTGGTAACAAAGAAGGTTTTGCGAAACTTCAGAAACTTGCAGATGTAATAGGGGGAGAGGTTTCCTCCTCACGTGCAATGGTAGATGCCGGCGTTATGTCGCATGATGTTCAGGTTGGACAAACAGGTAAGACAGTACGTCCTAATCTATACATGGCTTGCGGAATTTCCGGTGCTATCCAGCACCTTGCAGGCATGGAGGAGAGCGATTATATTATTGCAATAAACAAGGATAAATTTGCACCTATTTTTGGTGTTGCGGATGTAGGAATTGTTGGTGACGTGCATAAGATTGTTCCCCTTCTTACAGAGAAGTTGGCAAAAAGTCTAAAAGAGAGCGTAAAGTAATTTTTTAGACTGGTTTGCTAAATTTTTGTTACAAATGGGTGTTAAAAAGGGGGCTTGTGGAGATGGTTGCAGAGAAACTTTTTATTTTTGACACCAGAAAAACGGAGCGGACGTAAGGAGTCAAAAGATGAATGAAATTCGCGATAGAAAGATTAACAAATTAATTAAATTTTAAAATTTTAAATTATTATGAAAAAGGTTTTATTGATCGCTGTTGCTGCTCTTGCATTTGCAGCTTGCGGAAACAACAAGGGTGCTGAAGAGAACACAGAGGCTGTTGATTCTACAGCCGTTGAGGTTGCTACTGCAGTTGATTCTACTTCTGCTACTGCTGATTCTACAGCTAAGGCTGCTGTTGATACAGTTGCTGCTGCTGCTAAAACTGCTGTTAAAAAATAATTACGGCGTTAAGCAAAAGATAAGGACGACCTTAGGGCCGTCCTTTTTTTTGCAATGTCATTTTAAGCAAAGTTAAGCGAGTCCCTATTCAAACAGATTGCGGACGGAGGAGATGACCTTAGCTGCATCTTCTTCCGGACTCATTATAAGATCAGGCCGCGAATTAGCATAATTAAAGTGTTTTTTAAAGAGTTTCTCGCCACCGCCTGTAATATTGAGCATTATAACTGTATCCCTTGAAATTTCGCCGTTTTTCAGCGCTTTCTCCAAACTTACTACGGCAACTCCGGCTGCAGAGTAGATATCTATCCCCTCAAGTTCTTCAAACATATGGCATGCAGCCGTAAGTTCTTCATTAGTTGCAGCTTTAAAACTGCCGTTGCTTGATTTTAGTGCATCATATAAACCTCCGGGAACTGAATAAGGCGGTTTCCTGTTTGAAAGCACCGTTGCTTTAATTTGCAGAGCTTTACGGCGTTCCGTATCTTCATCAAATGGAAGGAGAGGACGGCTGTCTGCTTGCCATGCATCATACATTGGAGTAAAAGGAATATTTTGAGACGGTATAAGTTTCATAATATGAGATCCATAACTACCATCATCTATTAACCTTAAGTTGGCCTCATAGGCGGCAATCGTTCCCGTACCGCTTCCGACAGCTTGGAAATAAGCATCCGGAATTCTTCCAATAACCTGAGCTGCAGATAGTACGGTAGTTCCCATTCCGTCTCTCCTTGCAACATTTTTTGCCCCGCCTTCTTCCAGAAAAGTTGCATCGCCGGCTAATTTATTTGCAAGAGCAATTGCATCAAAGTAATCGCTTCCGTTAGGTGAGCATATAACTTTAACACATTCCTTCAGCGGATTTTTAAACCACATGGCTTTCATATTCTCCTCAGGTATAGTAATTACCAGCGGTATATCATTGTCCGAACAAACTTTTGCAAATGCTCTTGCCGTATTTCCTGCAGATGCAACAACCAATATTCTTTTATTCTCCTTTGGCAGTCTTGCGCAAACAGAGTAGGCCTCCGTCTCTTTAAACGAGCAGGTATTCATGCTTACTTTTTTGTCCGGCCAATAACCGGAGAAGGTAACGTATAAATTGCTTAATCCCAATTTTTCCGCCAAAGCCTTGCTCTTGTAAGTGTATGGAGCACAAGAACCTTTGAGTATCCTTTGTACGGGAAGCCAATCTGCAAATTTGTAGATTCCGTATGAATCATCTTTTATTTCTATTCTCTTTTTGCCGTAAATTGCCCTTACCATTGCGGGTTTGGAATCTTCAGGGTCTGAAAGCAACCATCCCGTATCTTCAAATTCTCTGCCTGTCAGGCAATTTCTTAATTTGTACTCTGTCGGTATAATTCCCATAGGTATATATATTTATTAAATTTTTAATCTCTTTTTAAATCGTTTTTTAGGTATTTAAGTTTTATATACCGTCAAGGTTTTTGTTAACTGCTTTTTCAACAAGATTTTCGCAAACAACTGCCGCTATATCTTTAACGGGTACCGGAGATTTCTCTCCAAATGTCTTATAACATAGAGGACAGGCAGTTACAATCTCATCAGGATGATTTGTCATCAGTGTTTCCACGGAACCTTCAGTAACCTGGCCCCTGTCTCTATAACATAGTGTGAGGCTGCCAAGGCTTCCGCCGCAGCACACGCTCTCATCTCTCTCTTTTGAGGCTTTCTTAAGTTCACCAATGCCCTCAAGAATTCTGCGCGGTTCTTCATAAATTTTGCTGCCGCGCCCGAGGTCGCAGGGATCATGGTAAACAAAAGATTTCACGTCTTTTTTAACCTCTAAAACTCCTTGATTAATAAGGCTGTCTATGTATTGGGTGTAGTGGAGGATATTTATGTTTTTAAGGTTATATTCTTCTTTGAAAACTTTATAACAAATAGGGCAGGTAAGAACCAACGTTTTACATCCGGATTCCTCTATCATTTTTTTGTTTGCTCTTATTACCTCCTTTGCCGCATCAAGTTTTCCTGTGAGCATGAGCGGACGTCCGCAGCAAATTCCTCCCCCTTCATCTGCAAAAATATATTTAACTCCCGCAGCCTTAAATATCCCCTGCATTGATTTGATAATCATTGGTGTAAGATGGCTCATGCAACCCGCAAAATACATTATGTCGGCTTTGCTATTGTTACTCCCGACAGATTCTGCCGTACTATTGTTATAAGCATCTTTAAGATAACTGTAGTTATATGGAAGCGGATTGTTAAATGTTGCCCGCTGCGCAACTCGAATTGCAGGTGAATCTATGCTTACCGGACACAGCGCATAACATTTTCCGCACATTAGACATTTCTGTGCTATAGCATTTATTTTCTTTGTGTTGTGGCGTCTTAAGAATCTGATAAAATACACGGATGAGTACTTCAGATTTTTCTTCTGCACGTTCATCGGGCAAGCGTCAAGGCAAAGTCCGCAGCTGGAGCATGAGTAAATTTCCGCCTCGGCAAACCCCTTCCTTGGTTTGCGTACTTTTAGTCCTGCATTTCTGAAAAGTATTAACAGAGCCTCAGTTACAATGTGCATGTAGCGGCTGAACGGCATTGCCAGAAAGAACAATCCCAGTGCAGTCGAATAAGCCCACCATGTTGGCATAAAATTGAGCCCTTTCCCAAAGAAGCTGGTAAACAGCATGTTCATCGGTTTTGTCAAGAAGCTGCCACCGCTCAAATCTGCAGTAAAACTCTCCGCCAGAAGTCTCAGTGGAAATATCGCCCACAAGCAATAAAGCGCAACTCGGTCAGCCAGAGACGGATGCGTAGTATGTCTCATTCCAAGCGCAATGGATTTTATTCTTTTAAACATTGCCAATGCAATTCCCGACAGTACGTAAAGCAGGAAAAAATCCATCAAAAAAAAGAAAAAAGAACCGCGTAATGTTATGTTATCCGGATTTACCCATACGAAAAATCTGTAGAATATCGGGTAATACAGGGATCCGTCCGATATTGACCCGAGATGTTTGGGTACAAACAGAGCTACCTCAATGTGTCCCAGTACAATAAGCATGAACCATCCAAATGCAATGGAGGAGTGCATGTAACCCAGAAGCGGTTTACGTTTCCAAATTTTTACATGCAGCAGACAGTCTCCAATTAAATCTCTGATATTGCGCCATATAGTGATAGGGGTGACTAAAGAGATAAGAAGTTTCTTTCTGTCGGGACCCGGAATATGACGGAGAATTCTTATCATGCCTACAAAAAGGTAGATCAGAATGAAGGACATTCCTATAATAAATGGCAGGACAAAGTTACTATACTCGCTTGGTAATCTGTCAATTACCTCTTGCCTTGAGACCGGGTTTATAGCCGCGGCGGCAAGATTCTGCAATAATATAAAGGTTAAAGAGTTCATTTTGCAGAGTAGATTTTAGTAATTGATATTATTAAATGCCGCGTGTTAATGCCTCTGGGACAAATTATCGTGCACTTTCCGCATAACATGCATCCCTTAAGACAATCCAGCGCTTTTTCCGGAAGTCCGTTTTGCAAATCAAGAATTGCGCTACGCAAACTGGTAGAAGTATATTTGCCGGCAGAGCAACTGGCGCAGCAGGAGCCGCATGCCATGCACGTTTTCACATCAGGTTCAATTTCAATAAGTTCATTGAATTTTGTCCTGTCAAAATTATCCAGATTAATTCTGGAGCTCGGATTAAACGTGTATCCAAAATCTATCATTTGTTGTATGTGAAGCTTTTGATCAAATATTCATTTATTTCCAAGGCGGCACTGCGCGCCTCATGCAGGGTATCGGGAATTGTTTTTGGACCGGTGCATGCGCCGGCAAAGAACAAACCCTGTAGGTTGCTCTTTTGCAGGGAACAGACAGTATCTTTTGTTGTAAAAAAGCCATCGGCTTCTTTGCTGAGTTGAAGCATGTTCCCGATCCTCTCGCCGGCTTTGGCAGGCCTTACTCCGGCCATGAGTACTAGCAGATCCAGCGTTATTTTTATTGGCCTGCTGCTTAGAGTATCTTCCGCTTTTATCTGCAGAGTTTTGTCTTGATTTTCGGAAACTTCCGATACTCTGCCTCTTATGAATCTAATGTCATATTGTTTCTGAGCCTTCAGATACAGATCTTCATAATATCTTCCAAACATCCTCAGATCCATATAAAAACAATAAACTTCCGCATCCGGAAATTCCTGCTTGATTTCACATGCCTGTTTTACCGCCGTTGCGCAACAAACTTTTGAACAGGAAGGGTTCCCGGCTTTTTCATCTCTGGAACCGACACAATGTACAAAGCCTATCTTTTTGGGATTATGTATTCTGCTGTCATTCTTTGTCTTATAGTATTTTTCCAGATCTGCATTTGTAATTACGCTGTCATATATACCATATCCGTATTCCTCCTTTTTTTCCGCTTTGAATAGGTCAAAGCCGCTGGTTATGAGGACGGCGTCGGCAAGGACGGTGATTCCGTTTGATAAAATTACATTATAGGATTTGTCCAAAATATTTATCGAATTTACATCAGTGTCTAAAAAATATTTTACCCCGGTTATATTCTGCAGCAGACTGTCCAGAACTTCTTTGGCAGGTTTGCCCGTTGGAAACAGACGGTCCCATTCCGCAAGATGTCCTCCGAGTTTATCGCTCTTTTCTATAAGGATGGTGTTGTATCCAAACCATTGCAGTCTGGATGCGGCCTCAAGTCCTGCAGGTCCACCTCCTATTATAAGCACATTGTTGTTCATTTTTTATTTTAAGGTTTTTCCGATTTTTAAACTTTTATCGCGACAAATTTTATTTGATGCATTCGACAAATCCGGGCTTTCCCAAATCTTTGCCGTTTCTGCCCAAATATTTTTTGGCGGGGTCGTACGGGATGCCTATTTTATCTAAAACCCGTTCAGGACCGATCTGATGTGTTTGTAAACCAAGATCCCAGGGGTCATATCCCATAACCAGTCCGGCAACTTCTTCGTAAGTAAAAACCGGTATCCCGTGCTTATCTTCTCCATAAGTTTTACTCTTAGTCTCGGCGATTACATATTGCCAACGGTCCATAAAGTAAGAGCAACCCGGACAGTTTGCAATGATCATGTCCGGCTTGTAGGGTTCCATACTTTCAAATTTTTTATAGGTATTAGAAAGGGAATATCCCCTGTTGCTTTGTATGAAATATTGACGGAATCCGAATCCGCAACAATGACGGCGCTCCGGATAATCTATGATTTCTCCTCCCCATGCTTCTATCATTCCGGTTAATACATAAGGATATTCCGCACCTCCAACACCCTTGGAAGGGAACATTTTGGAGTAATGACAGCCTATGTGTTCCACCACTCTTAGGGGTCTGCCCGTATTTCTGTTTACCAGTTTGAATTTTGCCTGCGCGGCGATAAGGTTTCTGTACTTATATATTAAGTCGCATGTGTGAACCAAAAATTTTGGTTTTGCAAGTTCAAGACCGCAGGTTTTCATAAGATTGTCCGCTATTTTTTCTTGCAGTTCAGGAAATTCCCTCCACGATTCAAGAGTTTCACAGTAAAGTCCGAACGATGTAATACAGGAACAAACATAGTTCTGATAACCGTACTTGTGCATCAGTGCAAACTGTCTCGCGATTATGGTCATTGAGGTTTCCTGCGGAATAACATCTGAGTGATATGCTATTCCTCCGCATGTCGTATGATGTTCCGTCTCGAATATATCTTTATTTAACTTGTTCCTGCAAATATCAAGAAAAACCCATTCGGAAGCGGGAAAAAATGTTTGACGGATACAACTTCTTACGTAGAAATAATGGTCGTCCGGTATCTCTTTTTGGTACTCGGACCATATTTTTTTCTTGCCTTCGTAAATCATGGTTTAATGGTTATAGTGCATTCCGGAATTTTCCGTATTGATTCTGTTATAATATTCTTCTTCTGTAAGTCCCAGTTCGCGAGCTTTTTTTTGTGCCGCAGATTCGACCATTTCAATTCTTTTTGTACCTCCTGTTATGTCAAATATTTTTTTTATTTCGTCAAGGTCTTTTTGCGGAATTTTTCTTACCGCTCCGGGGCCCGGTTTATCAAGGTTGGCACCAAGTCTGTCGTAGACGTCATCCATGTGTTTTTCTTCCCACTCCCAAACTTTACCGGATTCCGGATGACTTGCGTATTTGAATGTCCTGGGGTAAACGCAGTACCCGTATTTTAAAACATTGCCACACAAATCTTTGGTTAAAACATACTGTTGCCTGCCTTTTTCCGATTCCATAAATAATCCTGTTTTCATGGATAAGCTTCTCAAAGCCATGACAACAAGTCCCGGGGCATTTTTTCTCGGGCACCTGGTAACGCAACTCATACATTCTCCGCAGTACCATATGGTATCGCTTTTGAGCAATTTTTCTATCTCCGCATCATCTCTTGTCTGAACGGTATTTACGATCTGTCTTGGGTCATATTTATAGAATTCCGCCGCCGGGCAAATTGCCGTACATGCTCCGCAATTAATGCAAGCATTAAGACCCTCCCTGAGTCTGTAGTCTTCCATCAATTTTTTGTATAATTTCCCCATTGTAAAAAAGTTTATGAATTATCCTTTCTCCTTGTAGGGTAACGCCTGGCAAGATCCAGCAGATTTACATCTGTGTTCATGTTGCTTGCCATTTTAGAAAGCACCTGTATGAAATCATACATTTGTTTCTTTGGTATACCATTGATAATCAGGTTAACCGCCTCCATTGCAAGTTTTGTAATTTCTTGCTGTATGCTCTTTGCATAGGGGGTTACCTGAATAAGATTCTGCCTTCTGTCTTTGGAGTTTGGAATTCTCTTTACCAGTTTTTTCTCTTCCAGTCCGTCAATTAACTTTACGACGGAATTTTTATCTTTTATAATAATATCGGCTATCTGCTGTTGAGTGAGTATGCCTTCGTCCCAGAGCGTATCCATTACAAGAAATTGTTCAGGAGTAATATTGAAACCCTGACTTTGAAAAATAGAAGAGACATATTGCTTGAACTTGTTATGTACCAAGTTCAAAAACACTCCGACCTGTTTATTAAGTATCATACTTTATAGTAAAACGTTTTACTATTTTACAGAACAAATGTATGCATATGATTTGATTATTGCAAAAGTCCTTGATCATTTTTAACTTTACGACAATTAAAGAGATGTATTATGGAGATTAATCCGGTTTATGTGATCTTTATTGTTGTGGTTCTGATAGGAGCCATCATAGCACTATTGAATATTGCCAACGGGCAAAAAAAGACAATTGCGAACTATATGTCTGAAAATGACAAGTTTATGCAAAATCTTATGACCGCAATTCGGAACTTTCACAAGGAGAATAAAGATGATTATACTCGCGCGCAAGATTCTCAAAGAGAGGAAATTGCTGGAAAAATAAAAGACTTTAACGATTCTTTCAATAGAGGAGTTGGGCTTCTTACGGATAACCAGAAAAGTCAACTGGCCAGCCTGGAAAAAGTTCAGGAACAAAGGCTTAAATCTTTGGAGGACATGCAGAGAGAAAAATTGCAGACTCTGGATAAAACCCAAACAAAGATGGTTGATGATACTAATGAAAAATTGGAGAAGATGAGGCAGACGGTTGAGGAGAAACTGGATAAAACGCTGACAGATAGGATAGGAAAAAGTTTTGAAACCGTCGGGAAGCAGCTGGTAGATGTACAAAAAGGACTGGGAGAGATGCAGACTCTTGCACAAGATGTAGGTGGTCTTAAGAAAGTTTTGAGCAATGTTAAAATGCGCGGAGGAGTAGGTGAGGTGCAGCTTAAAATGCTTTTGGAACAGTTTCTTGCTCCCGGACAGTATGAGGCTAACGTGCACACTAAGGAAAAGGGTGAGGTAGTGGAATTTGCGGTGAAATTTCCCGGCAGTTCAGGGAATACGGTTTGGGTCCCCATAGATTCTAAATTTCCGCAAGATACTTATGATCACTTGATTGAAGCTTATGAGAGTTCTGAAAAAGAGAGGGTAGATGCTGCGCGCAAGGAATTGTCCGCGGTGATTAAAAAGAATGCTAAAGATATTAAGGACAAGTACATAGAGGTTCCAAAGACTACTAAGTTCGGCATAATGTTTTTACCTTTTGAGGGGCTTTATGCGGAAGTTGCAAGAGACAATGATTTGCTGAATCAGGTACAGAGAGAATATGATGTTATGATTGCCGGACCAACTAATCTTGCGGCGTTGCTTACTAGTTTTCAAGTTGGTTTTCAGACACTTGCAATCCAGAAGAGAGGAGACGAAGTCTGGAATATTCTTGGCTCCGTCAAGAGTGAGTTTGGTAAATTTGGGGAACTGCTGGAGAAGGCCAAAGGAAAAATTCAAGGAGGTCTCAATGATATTGATACTCTTGTAACTACAAGAACCAATGTAATTAACCGCAAACTTAGGGATGTTTCAGAA
>DAIRSJ010000001.1:0-4647 GCA_036804445.1 Candidatus Egerieousia sp. | reverse complement strand
CTGTTGAATTTTATTAAGAGGGCGGGTGATGATATCTCTATTGCGCAGCAGGATTGTATCTCTCTTGTTGACAGCACTTTGGATATCCTTGCTAAATAATATATCTGTATTTCTTACAGGTAATTTGCAAAAGAGTTAGAGAGCGGAAAGCAAAGACGCAAACGAACAGAACAAGTGCGGCAATACCATGCGTCACAGGGTTAATCACTTCAAAATTCCAAAGATTAGCAAAATGTTGCAGATATTTGAACCAACTGCTGTTGTTTTTTAAAGTATCTTTGCGCTCCGTTGCCGGAGCTGTGTGCAAACGGGTCAGTATTTTTATTAAAGATTATGGGATATACAGGCGGATTAATAGCGTTGTTTACTGCAGTTCTATGGACCGCATCATCTCTTATTTTTGAGTATGCTACCAAAAACGGTGGCGTATTGAATGTCAACCTGTTGCGTGGTATAGTAGCTATCGTATTTTTGGTTGTTACTCTGTTTTTTGTGAGCGGGAGCTTAATGCCTTTGTATGCTGATGTCAGGACTTGGATCTGGATGTGTATATCGGGAATTGCAGGTTTTGTCCTTTGTGATATTTGTTCCTTCACTGCCTACGGAATAATCACTGCAAGATATACTCAGTTGATAATGACCCTTTCACCGCCTATATCCGCGCTGATGGGGTGGTTGATTTTAGGCCAAAGGCTCTCATCACTTGCAGGAATCGGAATGATTTTAACTCTGTTTGGAATAGGCTTTTCTATTTTTGAAAAGTCCTATCATGACGATAATAAAACTTCCAGTCCTCATCTCATATTCCCCGCGCGCGGAGTCATACTTGCAATAATTGCTGCAATAGGACAGGGCAGTAGTGTTGTTTTTAGTAAAATAGGCATGGATGATTATGCCTCCAGCGTAGAGGTTCTAAAGAAGACCGCAGATCCCTCTTCTAATATTTTTAAATTATCGCAGAACAGTTTTTACATACCAATATCAGGCACAATGATGAGAATGCTTGCAGCCGTTGTCTGCTTTACCATATTTGTTTATTTCAGAGGCGGTTTTAAAGATTTTTTTACTTTTCTTCACGATAGAAAATCTGCAGGGCTTTCCGGATTAGGTGCGTTTATCGGTTCTTACATTGGCGTAATTCTCTCACTTGCAGCATTAAACTACATCAATGCCGCCGTGGTATCTACAATACTCTCAACGGTGCCAATATTAATATTACTGCCTGACCACTTTATTAACCATAGAAAAGTGACAGGACGTCAGATATTTGGCGCATGCGTCAGTGTTGTTGGAGTTGCGCTGTTTTTCTTATAGAATAAGCAACTTTACAATAGGTATCCTTAACCATTAATATTCATCCCAGGATTTAATCTGAATATCTTCCGGGTTAATGGTGCAGAAAGCATTAATGAAAGCGCCGGCCAGTCTTGCGTTAGTAAGCAGTGGAATGTTAAAATCTACTGATGCTCTGCGGACCTTGTATCCGTTGTCTAATTCAGCTTGTGTCAGATTTTTAGGGATGTTTACCACCATATCAATCATCTTGTTCTGGATTAAATCTGTAGCCTGAGGCTGCATTCCCTTTTCACTTGGCCAGTAAACAAGAGTTGTAGGAATATTATTGTCTTTAAGATATCTGTAGGTTCCTCCGGTGGCATACAGAGTATACCCTTTGTTTGCCAGTGTTTTACAAGCCTCAAGCATTTCCGCCTTCTGCTTGCCGTCTCCCGTTGAAAGCAAAATACTCTTTCCGGGAACTTTATATCCAACTGATATCATTGATTTTAGAATAGCTTCTGCAGTATCGTCTCCAAGGCATCCGACTTCTCCCGTAGATGCCATATCAACTCCAAGCACAGGGTCTGCATTTAGCAATCTGGAGAATGAGAATTGAGATGCTTTTATTCCCACGTAGTCCAAATCGAAAGCGCTCTTATCCGGAGCCTTTACATCTTCTCCCAGCATCACACGCGTTGCAAGCTCTATTAGATTCATTTTAAGAACTTTAGAGACAAACGGAAAACTTCTGGATGCTCTAAGATTACACTCAATGACAAGTATGTCATTCTCTTTTGCCATATATTGAATGTTGAACGGCCCGCTGATTTTAAGAGCTTCCGCAATCTTTCTGGAAATCTTTTTTAATCTTCTAACCGTCTCAACATAAAGTTTTTGCGGAGGGAATTGTATGGTCGCATCTCCGGAGTGAACGCCGGCAAATTCAATATGCTCCGATATGGCGTATGCAATAATTTCACCTTTTTTTGCAACAGCATCAAATTCTATCTCTTTTGCGTGCTGAATAAATTCACTTACAACAACGGGATGTTTCTGAGAAACTTCGGCCGCAAGCTTTAAGAACTCTTTGAGTTCATGGTCGTTAGAGCATACATTCATTGCCGCTCCGGACAACACATAGGACGGGCGTACCAATACGGGATAGCCAACCTTATCTACAAACTCGTGGATATCGTCAAGTGTAGTAAGCTCGCTCCATCTGGGCTGATTAATTTCCAATCTGTCCAGCATAGCTGAGAATTTATGGCGGTCCTCCGCATTGTCAATGGACAGAGCGGAAGTTCCAAGCAATTTAACATGTGAGTCATTTAACCTCATGGCCAGATTGTTGGGAATTTGCCCGCCTACGGATACAACAACTCCGTGCGGTTTTTCAAGGTCATAAATATCCATAACCCTTTCAAAAGTCAGCTCATCAAAATAGAGCCTGTCGCACATATCATAATCGGTAGAAACGGTTTCCGGATTGTAGTTAATCATAACGCCTCTCCAACCGCGTTTCCTGATGGTATTAAGGCAGTTGACGCTGCACCAGTCAAACTCTACGGAACTTCCTATTCTGTATGCACCTGAACCTAAAACAATTACAGACTTGCCGTCCTTCTCATACTTAATATCATTGTATTTTCCGTTGTATGTCAGATATAGATAATTTGTTTTTGCCGGAAACTCAGCCGCCAACGTATCTATCTGTTTTACAACGGGAACAACACCCAGAGATTTCCTGTATTTTCTTACAACCGTTGTGTACGTATCCGGATCAATCTTATCCTTAAAAACCAGACGTCCGATCTGAAAATCAGAGAACCCGCTGCTCTTTGCCTTCCGCATCAGCTCTTTATCAACATCTTCCAGCTTATTTGCCTTTTCAACTTCCCTGCTTATGCAATAAATATTATATAGCCTGTCCAAAAACCACGTATCGATTTTTGTCTTTTCATGTATTTCACCGACAGTATATCCTGCTTCAAATGCCTTGGATATTACAAATATACGGCTGTCAGTAGGCTCTTTCAGCTCCTTGTCAATATCATCAACATGCATCTCCTTGTTTGCTACAAAACCGTGAGCGCCTCTTCCTATCATCCTCATTCCCTTCTGAATAGCCTCCTCAAAACTTCTTCCAATTGCCATTACCTCTCCCACGGATTTCATGCTGCTGCCAATTAATCTGCTGACCTGGTGGAACTTAGTTAAATCCCATCTTGGAATTTTGCAGACAATATAATCCAGCGCCGGCTCAAAAAATGCCGGTGTCTTTTTGGTAACGGAGTTGTTTAAATCATACAATCCGTATCCAAGTCCTAATTTTGCCGCAACAAATGCAAGGGGATAACCGGTTGCTTTTGAGGCAAGTGCAGAGGAACGTGAAAGTCTGGCATTAACCTCGATAACTCTGTAATCCTCGCTCTGAGGGTCAAAAGCATATTGAACATTGCACTCTCCTATGATGCCTATGTGTCTTACAATTTTTATTGCAATTTCTCTTAGCCAGAAATACTCATAATTTGTTAAAGTCTGTGACGGGGCAACAACAATACTCTCTCCGGTATGGATTCCAAGCGGATCAAAATTCTCCATGTTGCATACTGTAATGCAGTTATCAAACTGGTCTCTTACAACCTCATACTCAATTTCTTTCCAGCCTTTTAATGATTTCTCCACAAGAACCTGGGGAGAAAAAGTGAATGCCTTTGCGGTAAGTTTTTTAAGTTCATCATCATTGTTGCAGAAACCGCTGCCCAATCCTCCGAGCGCATAAGCTGCTCTTATAATCACCGGATAACCAAGCTCATTGGCGGCTTTTAATGCATCGTCAATGTTTTCAACAGCATGGCTTTTGATTGTTTTAACGTCAATCTCAGCTAATTTTTCTACAAACAGCTCTCTGTCTTCAGTATCCATAATTGCCTGAACTGGAGTACCTAATACAGCCACATGATTTCTTTTAAGAACTTCCTGGCGGTTAAGTTCCACTCCGCAGTTGAGCGCGGTCTGTCCGCCAAAAGCAAGCAGAATTCCTTCAGGCTTCTCTTTCTCAATAACCTTTGTCACAAAATAAGGGGTAACAGGCAGAAAATAGATTTTATCTGCAATACCTTCAGAGGTCTGGACTGTCGCGATGTTAGGGTTAATCAGAACTGTCTCTATATGTTCTTCTTTCAATGCTTTAAGTGCTTGAGAACCGGAATAGTCAAACTCACCGGCTTCTCCAATTTTCAGCGCTCCCGAGCCTAATAACAGAACCTTTTTTATTTTCCGTGCATTTTTCTTTGTATTCATCTTCTTGTCAATCATGGCCTTATAGCATTTTAACAAATTCGTCAAATAAAAATTCCGTATCTGTAG